>NZ_JBDVAA010000032.1:0-10064 GCF_039943695.1 Cellulophaga sp.
AATTTTTTTTAACTTTTTAGCTAGGTACAGATGCATTTTCTATTTTACCAGAAACTATAACATAATCTATAGTTTCTGGCTTAGTATTTTTACAAGACGCTATTAAAAACGAAGCACAAAGTATATATATTATTTCTTTCATTTTTAACTATTAGATTATTTTTTAAAACCATATTTTGCAAGCTCTTCCCAGAGTTTTTCTTCATGAAAGTTACCTCTAGAAACAATAATACCTTCTGGATCTATTATAACAATGTGAGGAATTGCCGTTATGTTAAAACTATTAGATACTTCTTTGGTGTCTAGCAATTGTATCCAAGGCATTTTTTCTTGCTCTACAGCTTTTTCCCAATCTTTTCTTACAGCATCTGTAGATATACTAACAATCTCTAAGTTTTTATTTTTAAATGACTTATGTATTTCCTTTAGATTAGGAATTCCTTGACGACAAGGACCACACCAAGACGCCCAAAAATCTATTAAAACATATTTACCTTTATAATCAGATATTTTAAAATTGCCTTCTTTATCTGCATATGGAATTGTAAACAAAGGAACTTTTTGACCAACTGCAGTAGTTAATTCTGACTTAAGTCTTTTATCTAAAGATGTTAAGTAATAAGAATCTTTAACCGCTGGGGAGAAACCATTAAGTATTTGTTGTAGTGTAGCTGCTTTTGCTGCCCAAAACTCCTTATTAATTATTGCTGGCAAAACATAACTATTAGGGTACTTGTCTATAGCTGTTAATAAAGATTGGGCATAGTCTGCCATAAAAATAGAATCATTAGTTGCTAAATTTCTCTTATATTTTAAGTTAGACATTCTTTGGTATCCCAATTCTTCACTAATACTTAAAAACTCTTTTTGGTACTCATTTTCATCAATTATAAATTCTCCATTTTCTAGTTTAATATTTATAGCTATGGGGCCCGTAAATACTTCTAACCTATAATTTTTATTAGCCAATTGTATATTTACATTACGTAATACTTTAGAGCCATCTAACTTTAGTATGGTTTTAGAAGAGTTTATATCTTTAGTTATTGTTAACCTCTCTGCCTCTTCTCTAGAAGATAGACTTTGATATGGGTAAATTACTACTTTACCTTCTTTTACTTCTCCTGTTTGTATTGTAATAATACATTCTTGTGTTTTACTAACTTTTTCTTTTGACTGACAGCTAACTACACTGCATAGAAATACAGATAGCATAAGTGCTATAAATTTTATTTTCATCTTAAATGTGTGTTTTTTTTAAAACATAAGAGATTAATTTAATCTCTTATGTTTTCACCTATTTCTGGTGTAGCGTTAATATATTTTCTTGCAATTGGTAAAGCCCAGTTGTTACCATTGGCCTGTAAGCTGTATGTTTGTCCGTTTAAGTTTCTAGACAATGAAATATTTGCATTATCAAACTCATTGTAACGTTTAAGATCAAACAAGCGTAAGCTAGCGCCCGCTAACTCCATTCTTCTTTCATTCTTAACTATATTTAAAACCTCTGTTTTATCTGTACTTACTAAAGGTGTGTACGTTCCTGTTTTAAATCTATTTTCTCTAATTAAGTTTATATCTGCTAAAGCCAAGTCTAAATTATTTAGGCGTGTATTGCACTCTGCTCTAATTAATAACACTTCTGGTACTGTAAAACCAGAACCTCTATAGTTTGTAAAAAATGGTGCACCTAGTACATAGCCATCTTCAGGGATACCAAAAAAGAAAGAAATTGGAGAAAACATTGTTTTACGTAAATCATCATCTTGATACATAGAAAACAATTCATCGCTAGCAATTAATAAATCATATTGATTAGGAGATCCTTTTACCCATAATAATTGTTTGTCATTTTGTGGTTGATCTAGATATAAAACATCAAAATAAAAACCATAATCATTATAATTATTTATGGCATTGTATATTGCATATGAACTATTTGCTGCTTTTAAAGCTTTATCATACTCTGCCATATACAAATAAACTCTTGCTAAAAACGCATAAGCACTAGATTTAGATGGCCTGTGTTTGTGGTTATTAGATTCTGGTAGGTCTGGCAAATAAGGTAAAGAACTCTTTACATCTTCTATTATTAAGTTGTAGACTTCTTGTACTGACTTTCTAGATAAATCTGCCCCTTCTAGATTAGAGTCTAAACGCATTGGTACTCCTGGGTTAGAAGCTGCATTTTCATTATAATGCAAACCATACATATTTACCAAAGCAAAATAACTAAATGCTCTTTGTATTTTTGCTTCTGCCAAAATTTCTAATTTTTCTAACTCAGATCCATTTTCAGCAGACATTATTTCATCTATAACAATGTTTGCTGGGTATATTTGCCCATACAATCTTGCCCAATCGCCATCTTCTTCATTAGGTAAATATAAATCGTTATCCCAAGTATATTCTCTTATTGCTTGTGGAGAAAATTGATTTAATGTATTGTCATTAATTGTAAAATCATCAGACATAAGATCTGTGTTGGCATACGTGACTCCAAAACCAGGAGAAATTTTAGGAAACCCTTCTCCGTTGCGGTCTACTTGATCTAAAAGCAATCTATAATCTGATACATTTGTAGGTATTACTTGCCCTTTAGGTTTAATATCTAACCATTCTTCCTTATTACAAGCTGAAATTAATACTAATACAAGTATTAATACTGAATATTTTAGTTTCATATATACTGTATTTTAAAAATTAAATGAAAAGTTTAGAGTAAAAGTAGGTGTGGTAGGTAAGACAAAACTTTCTGGATCTTCATTCCATTTATTAAAGTTTATTAAACCAATATTTGTTGCTTGTAAACTAACCTTAAAAGCATCTATCCCTGTGTTTTTTAATACCTTTTTATCAAAATTATAACCAAGAATTATTTCTTTAAATCTAATGTGTGATGCAGAATCTACAAATTGATCTCCAGAAGCGTAATAAGAGTAACCTAACTTATAAGCATCAGAACGAAGCAATGGCAACCTAGGTATACTTGTTGTATTCTCGTCTCCAGGGTTTTGCCATCTATTTTCAAAATCTGAATGAATATTAGCTGTTATATAAGATGACGCATTTGTATAATCTAGAATATTAGTGTTTCTAAATACGTGTCCTAACTTATAGGTAACTAATGTTCTTACATAAAAGTTTTTGTAACTAATATTGTTTACCCATGAACCATAATATTTAGGTGTTGTTGTACCGCTGTATACTAAAGCATCTGTATTTTCTATAGCAGCTTCTTCTAAGGTCCCAGCAACATTTACTTTACCATCTACATTTATTAATTCTCCGTTTTCGTTTAATGTTAACGGATCTCCGTTTGCGTCTAAACCTGCAGATTTATAACTATAAATATATCTTAAAGGATTACCAACTAAAGGTTGCCCTCTTAAATATGTTGTTACTGTTTCCTCTGGAACATCTACTTTTGTAACTGTATTTTTGTTATGACTAAAGCGTAGTGTTGTATTATATTTAAGATCTGTTTTTTGAGCAACATTAATGTTCAAATTAACATCTACACCTTCGTTTTCCATTTCACCAACATTAATTGTGGCATTATTAAACCCATAAACAGACGGAAAAGAAACTGGAGATAATAAATCTGTACTTTTTTTATGATAATAATCTACATTACCACTTATGGTATTATTAAACAAACCAAAATCTACTCCTAAATTAGTTACATAAACTTTTTCTAAACGCAACTCAGGGTTTTTAACATTTCTAATGTAAGCAAACTCTACATCTGTCACATAGTTTCTAGAGTTTCCTGCAATTAAATAAGGACCTGTATTACGGTCTACATTACCATTAACACCGTATGTACCTCTTAAAGAAAGGGTATTAAATACCTTTCCTTTAAAAAAACCTTCATTATTAATATCCCATTTACCACCTATAGAGTATAGAGGTATGTTTCTATAATCTTTACTTGCTCCAAACAAATTGGTATCATCTAATCTAATACTACCAGTTAATGTATACTTGTTTAAATAAGTATAAGCAGCGTTTGCATAGTAAGACACATATCTATTTTCTTCATATGCTACAGATGATGGGTTTAATAAAGCCCTAGTAGGGTTTACTCCACTGCTTGTAACAGGCACCCTTTCTCCAAATGCTATAGATGCAGAAGTTAATGCTTGTGGATCAAAACCATATAATGTATTATTATTAAATGTATTTTTAACCTGCCTAAGTTCATACCCTGCTAACGCTGTTACTCTATGCTTATTATCATTAAAAGACTCGTTATAATTTAATTGTATTCTTCCTTGTCTTGTTTTATTTGTTGCATTATTAAAACGGTAAATACTTCCTTTATTTACATGGTTAATAAATTCACCGTTTTCTACTCTTGTATATGTATTTACAAGGTCTCTAACATAATATGTATTTTCATTAAAAAGAGAATTTCCTTCTGAATTGTTCCACTCATATTGGTAAGATCCTCTAACAGATAAATTATCTAGTATTTTATAATCTACAGCAGTTTGTATACGTATAGAGGTACCTTCTATAGAATTATCTTTATTATTAAATTCCTGCATTAAATTATGATCCCAATTATATGGGTAACCACTTGCTACTTTTTCATCTTTAAAATCTTGTCCTAATCCATAAGGTTGCGTTACTTGGTTGCCATTAGCATCTAAAATATTTTGGTATTGAAAAAGATTACTATAATCTCCGCTTGACATACCGTTTGATTCTCTTTTACTAGAAGTAAAATTAAAATCATTAGAAATTGTTAGCTTAGGAGTTACGTTAAAAATGCCTCTTAAATTTGCAATTAGTTGGTCTGAGTCATTATTCTTAAAAAAATTATTATTTTCATTTTTATTGTATGATATAGAACTTCTATACATACTATTTTTTCCTCCTCCACTAATTGCAAAATTGTACTGAGACCAATAAGAATCGTTCATAAACAAGTCCTGAAACTCTTTACGACTATCTACTCCTCTTAAACTATTAATAATAGCATCTGCTTCTGCCTGGGAAATTAATCCTTCATTTAATTTTAAATATGTTTCTATACCAGCTCCTAATGCAGGCTGATTATTACCCTCTGGTAACAAACTCCACTCATTGTCTGCTCTATGTTTTTCAAACTCTAAAAAACTATTGGTAGAAGCATATTTTAAATCCTCTAAATTATTTTTGGGCGTTATAGAGTAGTTTGTTGAAAACTCTATTACTGGTTTTCTACTTCTATTTCCTTTTTTAGTAGTAATTACAATAACACCATTTGCTGCTCTAATACCCCAAATAGATGCTGCTGCGGCATCTTTTAGCACTGTAATATCTTTTACATCATTAGGGTTAATAGATTCTATACCCTGAGATATAGGAAAACCGTCTACAACAATTAATGGTGTAGGTGCAACTTCTAAAGAACCAATACCTCTAATTACTGGGCCATCTACATCATCAAATAAAAGGCCTGACAATTCTCCTTCTATTTTATTTAAAATACTTTGCGACACTTTAGTATCTAGCACTTTAGAATCTACCTTATCAAAAGAACCTGTAGCTCGTTCTTTTGATATTTTTTGGTAACCAGTACTTAAAACTACTTCGTCTAACTGTGTCGCATTTCTTTTCATTACAATATTTAAAGTAGTCTCTGTACCTACTATTTTTTCTACTGTATCAAAGCCTATATATGAGTACACTAAAGTATTACCTTTACTTACATTTATACTGTAATTACCATCAAAATCTGTAACAACACCATCTCTAGTTCCTCTTAGTAAAACTGTAACGCCTAACAATGGTACACCGTTTACATCTGTAATTTTACCTGTAATTTTTTGCTGACTTAAAGCTGGTTTAGAACTAATTATAATAGTATTATTTTTTGTTAACGAAAAATGGTACCCTTTCAATTCAAAAAAGTTACTTAATAACTCATTGGTTCTTATACTTCCTTTTTTTACCACTATTGAAGGAAAGTCTTTAAATAAATCCTCGTGGTAAAGAAATGTATAGTCGGTTTGATTTCTAATAATAGTAAATGCCTCGTCTACAGATATTACTTTGTCTTTTTCTATAAACACCTTGGCGTTCTGAGAAAATACTTCATTAGAAGTAAAACTAAATACGGTTGTACAAAATAGAAACAGAAATATTCTCATAATAAACTTCAAGACACCTGCTCTCTTTCGAAAGTAAATGGGGTTAATAATTTTTATTTTCATAAATTTGAGTGTTAGTTGGTTAAACCATTTGGTTAATTAATTAATAATTTTTTAAGGGACAGGGTCTTAACTTTCCACGGCATAGACTCTGTTCTTTTTTTTCGCTACTTTTTTCTATTTAATTTAAGGTTACACTTGTTTTATCTATTTGATATGATTTAATAAATCCTGAATTTTTAATTGATAACAATATATCTTCTAAAGGAGAATCTTTACTAACTACTCCCATAAACTTAACGTCTTCTATCTCTTTATTAGTAAACTTAAAATCTACATTATACCAACGAGACAAGACTTTTGTTATCTCTTTTAGCGGCTTTCTTTTAAAACTAAATACTCCATTTTTCCAAGAGGTAACATCATAAACATCTACTATATTTTTAGCATACTCTTTAGTGTCTACATTAAATGTAACTTGCTCATTTGGTTTTAAAATATCTTGTTTTGCATTTGCTGTTAGTGATACTTTGCCCTCTACTAATGTGGTATACACATAAGACTCATCATTATAAGCTTTAATATTAAACTCTGTTCCTAAAACCTCAACTTCTTGGTATTTAGATAAAACCTTAAACCTACTACCATTATGTTCTGTGCTAGGGGATACATCAAAATAAGCTTCACCGTACACTAACTCTACTTTTCTTGTCTCACCACTTTTAAAACTTGTTGGATATTTTAACTGAGAATCAGAATTAATCCACACTGCAGTACCATCTGCAAGTTTTACATAGTACTGCCCTCCTCTTGGTACAGTTAAAGAGTTATACTTTACTTGAGCTAATTCCTCACTTGTTTTTTTAGAGTAGATAAGTTTATTTTTTACAGCACTACTATTTGTGTTAGTATATACACTGTCTTTATGTAAAACTATATCAGAACCATCTTCTAAAGTTAAAATAGCCTTAGAAGAGCCTGGTAATACACTCTGCTCTTGAGATACAATTACATCATCAGCCATATTAAAGTTTTTCTTAGAAATCCAATAATAACTCGCTAAACTCACCAAAACAGCAAATAAAGCTGCATATTTTAAAAACTGAAATTGCTTTTTCTTTTTTAAAATTTTAGTGTTACTATTTAATAACTTAAATAATTTTTCTTTTTCTTCTTCTGTTTGAAAATCTTTCATGTGATAATCAACTAAATAATTAGTCTTTATATAGCTTTTAAATAGTTCTTTAGTAGACTCACTTTTTAATGCGTCTAATAATTTATCTAAATCTTTTTTAGTGGTAGATTTTGATAAATACTTGGTTATTATTTTTTCTATTTTTTCTGATTTTGGCATTCCTATGCGCTTTTATATAAATGACGCAACTATTTAACACTACCCCAACGTTTTTTTAATTTTTTTTTTACATTGCAACGATTAATATTAATTTTTAACAAAATGAAAGAGATGTTTACTAATGAAAAAGAGTTAAAAAAAGAATTAAAAAATGGGAACGAAAAAGCGCTATCTTACTTAATGGATACCTACCACCACCCCCTATGTTTATACGTTTACAGCTTTTGTAATGATTCTGACGGAGCTAAAGATATAGTGCAAAATATTTTTATTAGACTTTGGGAAAAAAGAGATAAAATAGAAGCCATTACTTCTTTAAAAAGATTTTTGTACAAATGCTGTTATAATGAGTTTATTAGTCAATATAGAAAAGATAAAAAAATATTAGCTTTTGAAGTAGAACATGTAAATGCATTAGAAGAACTTATTAAAGATGAAAACGAAGCCTTATTGAAAAAGCAAATTGAATTACTAAAAATAGAAATACAAAACTTACCTCCACGCTGTAAAAAAACATTTTTACTAAGTAAAGAAGATGGACTATCTAATATGGAAATAGCGCATAAAATGGATGTTACTATTAAAACTGTAGAGGGCCAAATAACAAAAGCTTTTAAAATTTTAAGGTCTAAATTAGGAGATAAAATAAAACCAGTACTCTTTTTAATGTTTCGCTCACAAAAATACACCCCAAACATTTTTTAACTTTCTATAACTTTTCTGTTATAAAGTTAAATTTCTTATCTACCTAATTTTTCCATTCATAAGAGTGATATCTTCCGCTACCTTAGTATTAACAAAGGACTAGCGTAAAATTAACACCTAAACAATGCGTTATCAACTACATATTTTTAGGGCTTATTTTTTATGTATTTAATAAATTAAAAGCCAATAAATTACGTTTTTAATTTATAATTTTTATATTTGGTAAACCAATCTGGTTAACCAATTTATATTTTTATGCAAAAACATACGTTATATATAGCATTTATAGTACTTTTTAGTATTATATCTTGTACCGAAAAAAAGAATACAATATCTAATGTAGAACAATTTAACTCTGCAGTAAAAAAAGCACAACCTGGCGATGTACTAACACTAGCAAATGGTGTATGGAATAATACCGAGCTTCTTTTTGCTGCTAAAGGAACTGCAGAAAAGCCTATTACTTTGACTGTAGAAGAAAAAGGAAAAGTTACATTAGAAGGACAATCTAATTTACGTATTTCTGGAGAACACCTAATTATTAAAGGATTAGTTTTTAAAAATGGTTATACTCCTACTAATGAAGTAATCTCTTTTAAAGAAGATTCTAAAACACTAGCAAATAATGTTAGGCTAACAGAATGTGTTATAGATAACTTTAGTAACCCAGAACGCCATGAACCAGATACTTGGGTTGCAATTTATGGTAAAAACAATAGAATAGATCATAATCATCTTTCTGGTAAAAAAAACAGAGGTGTAACTATGACGGTGAGACTAAATACAAAGGAAAGTCAAGAAAACGATCATAAAATAGACCATAATTATTTTGGCCCTAGACAAAACTTAGGTTCTAACGGCGGAGAAACTTTACGTATAGGAACTAGTCACTTTTCTAGAACAAACTCAAACACTATTGTAGAAAATAATTATTTTGATAGATGTAATGGTGAACATGAAATAATATCAAACAAATCTTGTCAAAACACATATAAAAGTAACGTTTTTTACGAATGTACAGGTACACTTACTATGCGCCACGGAAATAGAACAATGGTAGATGGTAATATTTTTATTGGTAACAACAAACCTAGTACCGGTGGTATAAGAGTAATAAATGGTGAACAAACTGTGGTTAATAATTATGGTATTGGATTAACTGGTTATCGTTTTAGAGGTGCGTTTGTAATAATGAACGGAATTTACAACTCCCCTATTAACAGATATGATCAAGCAAAAGATGCTGTTATAAAAAATAACACTTTTGTAAACAGTAATCATATACAACTTTGCGCTGGTAGTGATGCAGAACGTAGTGCTCCACCAGAAAACTGTGTTATGGAAAACAACATTTTTTATAATGAAAATAAAGATAATATTTTTACTGTTTATGATGATATAAGTGGTATTGCCTTTAAAGATAACATCATAAGTAAAAATATTAAACCAATTAGTGAAACTGGTTTTGAGGCTAAAGAAATAAGTTGGAACAAGAATGCAGATGGCTTGTTGGTTCCTACTAATACTAATTTAAATACTGGAGCTACATTACCAGCTGCTATTCTAAAAAAAGAAAACACTGGCGTAAATTGGTACTCTAAAGAAGATACAACCGTTGCTTTTGGCTCTGGACAAACCATAAAAGTAAAAACTGGTTTAAACACTTTGTTTGAGGCAGTAAATAACTCTTCAGCAGGAGATGTATTAGAACTTAGCGCTAGCGAACCTTACACATTATCTAAAACAATAGCCATTAATCATCCTTTGAGTTTTGTTTCTAACTCAACAGAAAAACCAACTATTTTATTTGAAAAGAAAACACTTTTTGAAATTAAAAATGGAGGTAGTTTAAATCTAAAAGA
>NZ_JBDVAA010000033.1:0-1578 GCF_039943695.1 Cellulophaga sp.
CGAAATAGAAGCAAGTAAAATGAAAATTGAATGGGGATCTCAAATACGTAATTACGTAATGCACCCTTACAAACTTGTTAAAGATGTACGTACAGCAGAAGAAACAGGTAATGTAGATGCAGTAATGGACGGACAAATAGACCAATTTTTAAAAGCCTATCTAATGATGATGGGACAAAAAGATGAAGATTAACAATTAGAGAATAAAAAATGATACAAATTTACCATAATAATAGGTGCAGCAAGTCTAGAGCCGGTGTTGCTTTTTTAGAAGAATCTGGTAAACCTTTTAAAATTGTAAAGTATTTAGAAAATGTACCTACAAAACAAGAACTAAAAGATATTATTAAACTTTTAGCCATTGAGCCATTAGCTTTAGTGCGTAAAAACGAGGCTATTTGGAAAGAGAACTACAAAGGTAAAGAACTGTCTAACGAAGATATTATTGATGCTATGATAGCCAATCCTAAATTAATAGAGAGACCAATAATTATTAACGGAGACAAAGCTGTTATTGGCAGACCAACTGAAGCAATAAAAACTGTAATTTAGTAACAGTTTAATTTTTGGCATTTTTATTGTTATTCATTTTAACAAACATTTAACCAAACCAGATTAAACCTTAGGGTAATTTTAAAATCTTACTAATTCAGAAAGTTATGAAAATTAATAAAATATTTTTTTATGCAACAATAGTATTTGTATTGTCCTTTTCTACTGTAGAAGCACAGTATGGCTATGGCAACGGCTATAATAATGGTTATGGAAGTGGTAGAGTTAGAAACCAAATGCCACAAACACAATCTAATGAAAAGCCAGACCCACTTACAGCAGAAGAAATTGTAGAATTACAAATGCCAAAAATTCTGGAGGTTATAGAACTTAATAGTTTTGAAGAAGCAGTACTTAGCACAACATTAACTAAATACATAAAAAAGTTTATGGAGCTGCAGATTTTAAAGCTAGAGGGCGATAAAATGAAAGAAAGCATAGAAAAATTAAAAAAAGAACAGACTGAAGAATTAAAAGCTGCACTGCCCAAAGAAAAATATGAGGCATATGTTGCTTTAGAAAAAGAAGGTTTTAAAAAAGCCAAAAAAAAGAAAAAGAAAAAAACTAAACGAAAAGAATGAAACAACTACTTTCCTTTGTACTATTATTTGCAACAGTAATTACGTACGCACAAGGTCCCAACGCACAATCTACAAATCCTAAAAAAATTAAGGTTACCGGTACCGTAGTCGATGATGAAACAGGAGATCCGTTAGAATATGCAACTTTAATATTGCAAAGTGTAAAAGACCCAGCAGTAGTTACAGGCGGAATTACAAATCAACAAGGGAAATTTGATGTTACTGCTGATGCAGGTTTATACAACATTAAAATAGAGTTTTTATCTTATAAAACTTATACTTTAAACAATCAAAACCTAAGTAAATCTACAAACTTAGGTGTTATAAAATTAGGTTTAGATGTAGAGCAGTTAGACGCTGTTGTCTTGGTTGCCGAAAAAACTACCGTAGAGCTTAGATTAGATAAAAAAGTTTATAACGTAGGTAAAGATTTAACTGTAAAAGG
>NZ_JBDVAA010000034.1:0-1955 GCF_039943695.1 Cellulophaga sp.
CTTTAGCGGGTCAATGTGTTGGTGATGGTATTGTTGTAGATGTATCTAAACATTTTACTAAAATAATTAGTGTAGATAAAGACAAAAGGCAAGTTACAGTACAGCCTGGTGTAATTAGAGATGAGTTAAACCTTTTTCTAGAACCTTATGGGTTGTTTTTTGGGCCAAATACATCTACTTCTAATAGATGTATGATTGGTGGTATGGTTGGTAATAATTCATCTGGTACAACATCTATTCAGTATGGTATTACAAGAGAAAAAACTGTTTCTTTAAAAGCTATATTGTCTGATGGTACAGAGGCTAACTTTGGAGATTTAACTAAAGATGAGTTTCATAAAAAAAGAGAAGAGGATACGCTAGAGGGTAAAATTTATAATTCTATTTTTGATGAATTAAGTATAAAAGAAACCCAAGAAGAAATTATAAAAGAATTTCCAAAACCATCTATTCATCGTAGAAATACAGGGTATGCAGTAGATGAATTATTGCATAATAGTGTTTTTGGTAACGATGCTAAGTTTAATATGTGTAAACTGTTAAGTGGTAGTGAAGGTACTTTAGCTTTTACTACAGAAATTACACTAAGCTTAGATCCTATTCCGCCAAAGTATGCGGCAATGGTTGTTACTCATTACAATTCTTTAGAAGATTGTTTGGCAGATGTAGTCCCTGTTATGGAGCACCAACTGCATTTATGTGAAATGATGGATAAGGTTATTTTAGATTGTACAAAAAATAACAGAGCACAACTAGCAAATAGATTTTTTGTAGAAGAAGACCCTGCTGCATTATTAATGCTAGAGTTAAAAGCAAACACTAAAGCAGACTTAAATTATTTTATAGATAGTTTACTAAATACCATAAAAAAATCTGGTCTTAGTTATGCTAATCCTATTTTATTTGGAGATGATATAAAAAAGGCTGTAGAACTACGTAAAGCTGGTTTAGGGCTTTTGGGTAATATGGTTGGCGATAAAAAAGCAGTTGCTTGTATAGAAGATACTGCCGTTGCTATTGAAGATTTAAAAGAATTTATTGGTGAGTTTACAACAATAATGAAAGGTCATAACCAGAGTGCTGTGTATTACGCACACGCGGGAGCTGGCGAGTTACATTTGCGTCCTATATTAAATTTAAAAAAAGGAGATGATGTTAAATTATTTAGAGATATTACAACTGATGTAGCTAAATTAACTAAAAAATACAATGGCTCTTTTAGTGGTGAGCACGGAGATGGTATTGTACGAGCAGAGTTTATACCGTTAATGATTGGTGATAAAAATTACCAATTGCTACGCAGAATAAAATCTTACTTTGATCCTAAAGGAATTTTTAATCCAGGTAAAATTGTAGACTCCTACCCAATGGATGAGTCTTTTAGGTATGAAATTGACCGGAAAGAACCTGAAATAGAAACATTATTAGATTTTACAGAAAGTGAAGGAATATTAAAAGCTGCCGAAAAATGTAACGGTAGTGGTGATTGTAGAAAAACAGAAAAGTCTTCTGGTGCAATGTGTCCTAGTTACCACGTTACTCGTAATGAAAAAGATACTACTAGAGGTAGGGCAAATGCGCTAAGAGAAATGCTAACTAATACAGAGAAGGCTAACAAGTTTAACCAAAAAGAGCTTAAAGAGGTTTTTGATCTTTGTTTAAGTTGTAAAGCTTGTTCTAGTGAGTGCCCTAGTAATGTAGATATAGCTACTTTAAAGGCAGAGTTTAGTTACCAATACCAAGAAGTTAACGGATATTCTTTTAGAAATAAATTGTTTGCTTTTAATACAAAATACAACGCTTTAGGTAGTAAAATGCCCAAAATGACTAATTTTATGTTTAATTCATCACTTTTTGGTGGTGTAATTAAAAATATAAGTGGTGTTGCTCCAGAGCGTAGCTTACCAAATGTTTACAAATTTAATTTTGATAAATACTTAAGCCAAATAGATACT
>NZ_JBDVAA010000035.1:0-16934 GCF_039943695.1 Cellulophaga sp.
CTTTGGCCTCAATTTCTGCTTCTTTTGCTTTTATTGTTGCATCTATATTCTCTGTAGCATCAACCTTGACAGCTAATTCTTCTTTTATTTTTAACAACTCTTCAATCTCTAAAACACCGTGCTTTTTTTGCAAATCGTACAACAGTTGCAATTTAGCGTTTACCTCTTCAAGCAATTTAGGATTAGCTTCTACGCTATTCTCTAAACTTTCAAACTCCTCAAAAATATCATCAACCTCTATAAAAACAGATTGTACACGCTCGTTTAAACTTGTGAATTGCGAACCAAAACCTGCCAATTTGCTAGATGCTTGTTTTAATTCTGTTAATAAATTTAAAATACCAACTTGCTCATCAGAAATTAACTGGTGTCCTTTAGACAAGTGCTCCATAATGTTTTCTACATTATTAAGCTGCTCGTACTGCTCTTCTAATTCTTCTAAAATTCCTTCTTTTAAAGGCGCACTTTCTAACTCACTTAACAAAAAAGTATTATAATCATGTTCTTTAATACCATCTTGTTTTTCTTGTAGCAATAACTCTAATGCTTTGGTTTCCTTTTTAAATAAACGCAAATCTTTTTCATAAATAGCTAAAAGATCTGCATTAGAAGCTAAACCATCTATTACTTTAAATTGATAGGCATTATCTCCTAATTGTAGCGTTTGGTTTTGAGAGTGAACATCTATTAAACTATCTCCTAAAGCGGTTAAAGTTGCTAACCTAACAGGAGAATCATTAATAAAAGCTCTAGACTTACCACTTGGCAGTATCACTCTCCTAATAATAGTGTGTTCTTCATAATCCACGTCATTATCATTAAAAAAAGACTTAAGATTGTATTTGCCTATAGAGAACTCTGCCTCTATAACACATTTTTTTTCCTTATCTCTTAATGATGATAAATCTGCTCGCTTACCTAGCACTAATGCTAAACCACCTAATAAGATAGATTTACCCGCGCCAGTTTCTCCGGTTATTACCGTAAAACCATTGGTAAAAGACACATTTAAATGGTCTATTAAAGCGTAATTTTTTATAGAAAGTGTTACTAACAATTTGTGTAATTAAAAATTACATCAAATATAATTATAATATAAAAAGTGAGGGTTAATATTTTATTTTATTCCACGTACTAGAATAAAATGGTGCTGCTGTATTTAAAACTTCTTTAAGTTTTACAACGTCCATTTTAGGGCCATCAGAAAAAATACTTACAATTTCATCTGATTTTGCATCAAAAAATGTTTGCAACACAAACGCATTAGTTCTACGCTTAGCTATAGTAGACAGCAAACGTATAGTACCAGAAATTACTTGTTTTCCTGTACTGTTATTATCTGCAAGCACATCCATACCTTTTCTATGGTAGTTATACATTGCAACTCTATATTCTCTATAAGCGTTAGATAAAATGTTATCTACAAGTTCAAAACGAGTTCTTTCACTAGAAGACTGACTCCACCCTGCTGCACTACTACCCTGAGCTTGAGTAACAATACCTTGTGCTTTTTTAAAATGTTCTGTACCTCCCTCTAGAGCAAAACTATCTGCATCTAAACCTAACATAATATATGCATAGTAAGACATTACACCTACCAAATTAGAATCAAACGTATTTTGGTTATACACCAATGGCTGAAACTCTATATAATTAAAATTAAACTGATTGTCTTTATAATTAAAAATAGGTGTCTCGTATGATGTGTTAAAAACAGGTCTAGAAGATTGTATTTGAATATTTGCTTTAAAACTATTAGATGAGTACTCTGTAACAGTAATAAACATTCTAGAGTTTACACGCTCTTGCTCTTTATAAATACGATTTGTCCACTTAGTTTTATTCATAAAATCATTAAGCGCACGCTCTAATGTTTTAAAAACTTGCTGGTTTGTTTGCCCTACTTGGTCAGAGTTTACTGTTACTGTACAGTTAAGTTCTTGTGCCGTGGCAGTAGAAAAAATAGCAAAACAAAAAAAAGCAATTATAAGTTTATACATTCGTTTTTATAATAATTTCATTTACAATATCTAAGGCAACATCTGCCTTTGTCTTTAGTTTAAACGTTTTTATATTTAATTTCTTATCTATAATTGATATTTTATTGGTTGATTTTCCAAAACCAGCTCCTGTATCATTTAAAGAGTTAAGTATTATAATATCTAAATTCTTCTTTTTAAGCTTTTTTGTAGCGTTTTCTACTTCGTTTTGAGTCTCTAACGCAAAGCCTACTAAAAATTGATGCTTCTTTTGTTCTCCTAAAGAAAATAAAATATCCTTATTTTTAACAAGAGTTATTTGCATCTCAGCATCATTCTTTTTTATTTTTTGATCTGCAATAGTTTTAGGCTTATAATCTGCAACTGCAGCAGCACATATAGCAATATCAAAATGCACATAATGTTTATGTACTTCATCATACATTTCATCTGCAGATTTTACAAGTACAAGTGTAACATTATCATGAGAAATAGTTAGGTGTGACGGGCCAGAAACTAAAACTACTTTAGCTCCTTTGTTTGCTGCTGCCAAAGCAAGCTCATACCCCATTTTACCAGATGAGTGATTGCCTATAAAACGCACAGGATCTATTGCTTCATAAGTAGGACCAGCTGTAATAATTACTTTTTTACCACTTAGCGGCAAACCTGTATTTAAAAATTGTTTTAAGTGCTGCACTATATCTTCTGGCTCTGCCATTCTACCTTCACCATGTAAGCCACTAGCCAACTCACCTTCCCTTGCAGGTATCATAATATTACCAAAAGAAGTAAGCTTATCAAAAGAAGCCAAAGTAGACGGGTGCTTATACATATCTAAATCCATTGCCGGAGCAAAAAACACAGGACATTTAGCAGATAAATACGTTGCCAATAATAAATTATCACAAACACCATTTGCCATTTTAGACAAAGTATTTGCTGTTGCCGGAGCAATAACCATTAAATCTGCCCACAAACCCATTTCTACATGATTGTTCCAAGATGTTCCTTCTTCTTTATCCTCACTAACAAAAGATGTTAATACTGGATTTTTAGATAGCGTAGCTAAGGTAAGTGGAGAAACAAAAGAGCTGGCGCTATCCGTTAAAATAACTTTAACGTTAGCGCCAGCTTTTATTAGTAAGCGAACAAGAAATGTAGTTTTGTATGCAGCAATACCTCCGGTTATTCCTAAAAGGATATTTTTACCACCTAACATCTCTATGAGTCTTTCGCTGTATTTCTATGGTATATTCTATCCTCTAACCACTCTGTTACTGCTAACGCGTGTGGCTTTGGTAATTTTTCATAAAACTTAGAAACTTCAATCTGCTCTTTGTTTTCAAAAATTTCATCTAAACTATCGTTGTACGTAGCAAACTCTTCTAACTTTTCTAAAAGTTCTTTTTTAATATCAGAATTAATCTGTATTGCTCTTTTAGAAACTATAGAAATTGCTTCGTATATATTCCCTGTACCAGCATCAAACTCATTTTTATTAATGGTAGTTGTAGATACAGCTGCTTTTGAATTCTTCAAGTCGTTCATATTCATAGCCTAATATTTATTTTGAATAATTTTGTAATTCTTTATCTATTTTCTCCTTCATATTATTTGCCTTTTTAGCAAATTCTGTTTCAGGAAAAGTCTTCATTAACTTACCGTATGCTTCATTAGCATTTTTTAAACGTTCTTCCTTTTTATAAGGATGACTGTTTATTGCTAAATTATAAGCTGCAAGCGTTTTGTAATATAATGCTTCTTCTTTATAAATAGAACCTGGATTGTCTATCATAAAGTTTTCTAATGCTTTAATTGCTGATATAGAGTATTCTAAATCGTAAAACTCACCTAATTTAGTAAATTGCTTTGCAATTTCTATAGATTTTTTTTCTTTTTTAGTTATTAGCTTAGCAGCAATCTCATTTGCTTCTGCTAAATACTCAGAATCTGGGTATGTATTTATAAAATTCTGCATCTTTAACAATGCCTTATCTGTATCTGTCTGATCTAAAGAATAGTTACGAGACAAGTGAGCATAACTCTTAGCTCCCATAAAAGAAGCTTCTTGCACTTTTTCACTTCTAGGATATGCTTTTATAAAACGCTCAAAATGATAACCCGCATCATTGTACATTCTTATTTCATAGTAGCTATTTGCGTTAAAAAACATTACACGCTCACCTTGTGGCTTACCTACATATTTAGGTGTTATTTGCTCAAACAAACGGTTAGCTCTTTTAAAATCGCCTTCGTTATAAAACTTTTCGGCCATTTCATATTTAGCTTTAATATCTTGGTTTTTTAATACTTTTTGGTATTCACTACAAGAGCCCAAGACTAACACCAATAATAAAAGAGGTAATATTTTCTTCATTCTTAAAAACATTTTGCAAAATTAGTCATTCTATACGGATATAAAAAACATTTTTTATACCGCTAAAATAGGAATGCCAATATTGTTTGCACTAGTTTTTGGCTAAGTTTTAACTTAATATTTTATTAAAATGATAAAAAGTTAAGCCATTTGCTTATTAAAACTATTCATAAACCCATTTATTGTTGACTTTAATTCTGGCGTAGCTTCTAATAAAGGTAAACGAACTTTAGCTGTAGATAATTCTAAATAATCAAAAATTGCTTTTATACCTGCAGGATTTCCTTCTCTAAAAATATAATCTATAATATCATGTACTTTATTATACAACAAATGTGCATCTGCTGCATTATTTTCTAACCCTAAAGATATAATTTTAGAAAATTCTGCAGGTATGCCTTGTCCTATTACAGAAATAACTCCAGAACCTCCTGCTAAAACAGTAGATAATGCTGTAAAATCGTCTCCAGAAATAACCATAAAGTCTTTTGGCTTATCTTTTATGATAGACAGTATTTGTACCATATCTCCGCAAGCTTCTTTAATAGCAACAATATTACTAAAGTCTTTTGCTAACCTAACCGTTGTAGATGCCAACATATTGCTACCTGTTCTGCCAGGTACGTTATACACTATAATTGGCTTAGGTGACGCTAAAGATATAGCTTTAAAATGCTGATAAATTCCTTCTTGAGTTGGCTTATTGTAATAAGGAGAAACAGATAAAATTGCAGCAAAATCACTTAAATCTCTTTCTTTAAGTTCTGCAACAACAGCCATTGTATTATTGCCTCCAACACCCAATACTAAAGGTAATCTCCCGGCATTTACCTTAACAACAGTATCTATAACCAACTGTTTTTCTTCTGCTGTAAGTGTTGCAGGTTCTCCTGTAGTCCCAAGAACCACTAAATAATTAATACCATTAGCTATATTGTATTCTACAATATTTTGCAACGCTGTAACATCTACAGACAAATCTGACTTAAAGGGCGTAACTAGCGCAACACCAGTACCAACTAACTCTTTCACACGTATAAATTTAATCATCAAAATTTAAGAACGTGCTTTACATAGTAGTACGTTCTTTTTATATTTCATTTAAAACTGAGAGATATTTTCCCAGCTCTTTTTTAAAAATGCTAAAATCTTTAATTGGTATATTTAAGATTAAATCATTCAAATTTTCATCAACTTCTCCAAAACCAACTTTTAACCTAGCTTTAGACTGCATAGTTACCAATTGCAACAATAAGTTATCTTCTGTATAATAACTAATAAGCATATCATACTCATTATCTAAAAATTCTAATGCGTAACTATTTTCTATTTTTGCTCCCCAACCTAAATCTTCCTCCGAAAAAACCGGAGTTGAATAAGGAGAGTTTTTATCATGCTCTGCTTTGTAACCAATAATTTTTAATGCATTTGGCTGCAAAGAAAACTCCTTAATAAACTCATTAAAAACTGTACCGTCTGGAACATTGTCCAAATCTACAATACAACCAACCTTACTTATTCCTTTTTTTATTCTAGAACAAGTAACACGCTTGTTTTTATTTTCGTTTAAAAATTTTACCGCTGCCTTGCGCTTAAATTTATTTTTTATGCCTTTTAACATGCAATTTTACATTTACACAAATGTAATTATTATCTAGCACAATTTAATGCAAAGATACAAAGCTACTTTGTTTTTTAAATAAAACATTTTGTTATAAATATAACAAATATTAAATCACACAAGGAAGCTAATTACAAAATATTGATTTACAATCTATTACTATTTTTCAAAATTTAATCGAGCTTTGTTAAAAAATCTTTCTCTGTTATAATTGGTACATTTAAACTCTCTGCCTTTGTACGTTTGCTAGGTCCCATTTTATCGCCAGCTATTAAAAAAGAAGTTTTAGATGAAATAGAAGAACCAACTTTACCCCCATTATCCTCTATTAATTTTTTAAGGTCGTTTCTACTCATTTCAAAAACTCCAGATACTACATATGTTTCTCCTTTTAATTTTTCAGTCTGGTTTAAAAGTTTTTCTGCAGACACCTGAAATTGAAGTCCGTAACTTTTTAACCTATTTATACTCTCCAAATTAATTTCATTCTGAAAAAACTCTACCACACTAGAAGCTATACGCTCTCCTATTTCATCTACTGTAGCTAATTCTAATGCAGAAGCATACATTAAAGCATCTATATTTTTATAAGCCTTTGCTAATTTCTTAGCTACCGTTTCACCTACAAATCGTATTCCTAAAGCAAACAAAACACGCTCAAAAGGTATCTCCACAGAAGCCACAACACCTTTTACAAGATTCTCTGCAGATTTTTTTGCCATACGCTCTAACGGCAGTAATTGTTCTACTGTTAAGGTATACAAGTCTGCATAATTCTTTATCAACCCTTCTTTAAATAGTAACTCTACCGTTTCACTACCTAAACCATCTATATCCATTGCTTTTCTGGATATAAAATGCTGAATTTTACCTGTTATTTGTGGCGGACAACCATATTCATTAGGGCAATAATGCTTTGCATCGCCCTCTGTTCTTATTAATTCTGTATTGCATTCTGGGCAATGTTCTATGTAATGCGTAGGTACAGAGTCTTGTGGTCTTACCTCTAAATTAACACCAACAATTTTAGGGATTATCTCTCCTCCTTTTTCTACAAAAACAGTATCTCCTACTCTAACATCTAATTTTTCTATTTGATCTGCATTATGCAATGATGCTCTTTTTACCGTTGTACCTGCCAACAAAACAGGCTCTAAATTAGCAACAGGAGTAATTGCTCCTGTACGACCAACTTGGTAACTTATTTCATTTAAAACCGTAGAAACCTGCTCTGCTTTAAATTTATAAGCCATTGCCCAACGTGGAGATTTAGAAGTATATCCTAGCTCTTCTTGGTAACGTAATGTATTTACTTTAACCACTACTCCATCTGTTTCATAAGGCAACTCATGCCTATGAACATCCCAATACTCTACAAAAGCCATAACTTCATCTACACTTTTACAAAGTTTAGCTACAGTTGGCACTTTAAACCCCCAGGAACGTGTTTTTTCTAATGCATCAAACTGAGTTTCTAAATTTAAGTTAGCCCCAACAACACTATACAATAAACACTCTAAAGGGCGTTGAGCAACCAAAGAGCTATCTTGTAATTTTAAACTACCAGATGCTGTATTTCTGGGGTTCATATAAGGATCTTCGCCATTTGCTACTCGCTCTTCATTCATTTTATGAAAACCTTCAAAAGGCAATACAATTTCTCCTCTAATATCAAATTTAGGAGGGTAATCTCCTTTTAACTGTAATGGAACAGATTTTATGGTTTTAATATTAGTTGTTACTTCATCTCCCTGAAAACCATCTCCACGGGTAACTGCACGTACTAATTTACCATCTTCATAAGTTAAACTTATTGAAGCCCCATCATACTTTAACTCGCACGTAAATTCTATATTAGAGTCTCCTAATATTTTTTCTACACGTTTTTCCCAGTCTAACAAATCTTCTTTAGAATAAGAGTTATCTAAAGAATACATTCTATGCTCATGCACAACTGTATTAAAGTTTTTAGTGATTTCTCCTCCAACACGTAATGTTGGCGAATTAGCATCATAAAATTCTGGATGTTTAGCCTCTAAGGCTTGTAATTCTTTTAACTTGATATCAAAATCGTAATCTGATATCGTTGGTGTATCTAAAACATAATAATTATGATTGTGTTTGCGTAGCTCATCACGCAATGCTTCAATTTGCTCTTTTACAGACATCCTTACTTCTATTTTTTCTTATTCAGTATTTTTAGTAGACTGAATGAATATTTTTTATTAAAACTAATTTTTAATTTCTCCTTTTAACATCCTATCATTACCAAACATATCATTTTTTAAAATGATGTTTTTATAATCTTGCTTCTCTAAAAGGGCCTTTGTTTCTTTTCCTAAGTATTGGTTAATTTCAAAATACAACTTACCACCATCTACCAAATAATTTACTGCAAAATTTGTAATTGCATCGTAAAAAACAAGTGGCTTACTATCAGAAACAAACAATGCCAAACTTGGCTCGTTATCCAATACGTTTCTATTCATTTCTACTTTCTCTAACTCCCTAACATAAGGCGGGTTAGATACAATAACATCAAATTTTTGCTTAAGATTAGGTTCTTCTAATATACTTTTTTCTATAAAAGTTACCGATACATTATTGGCTTCTGCATTATTTTTTGCAACCTCTAAAGCATTTTTAGAAACATCCAAAGCAAACACCTTTGCCTTAGGCAAGTTTTTAGCCAAACTAATAGCTATACAGCCACTACCTGTGCCAATATCTAGAATAGTAATTTCTTGATTAATGTCCACTTCACTTAAAATCCAACTTACCAATTCCTCTGTTTCTGGCCTAGGAATTAACACATTAGAATTTACGTTAAAATCTAACCCCATAAAATGTGCAGTTTTAAAAATATACTGTATTGGTACATTTTTTTTTAACTGTTCTATGGTAGAAAACAAAACACCTTCTTCTTCTTTTTTAACCACATAATCTGGTTGCATAGCAAGTATAAATCTTTCTAATTTAAGATAATGCTCTATAGTCATATAAAAAAAACTATCTACCTCTTCTACAGGATACATAGCATCTAATTCTATATGAAAAATTTTCTTTATTTCTTTTAACAACATACTAAAAAATCAATATATAAAATCTATCAACTAAAGCTCTAATAACATAAAAACAGGGCAAGAATAATGCCCCGTATCTCCCATACGGCAATCTATATACTTAAAACCTGTTTTTTTATATAGTTTTTGAGCATCTTTCATATATGGCATTGTCTCTAAATAACACTTTTTAAAACGATATTCACGCGCCTTAGAAATACAAGCATCCATCATTTTACTTCCCAAACCTTTACCCCTTGCCTCTTCTAAAAAATACATTTTTTGCAATTCGCAAGTATCAGTATCATAATTTTCTAATTGCGCTACTCCTGCACAACCTAAAATTTTGCCATTTACTTCTGCTACAAAATAAGTTGCTTTGGGTACATTATAGTTTTCATACATAGAATCTAATGCTTTATCTGCATAAGCAGTACCAACTTTTGGAACACCAAGATCTACCAACACTTGCCTAATTACCTCTGCTACAGATGCATTATCTTTTTGTAAAATAGGCCTTATTACTACATTATCCATGAAACAAATACTATATCTTAATATTATTCTATTTTTGCGAAGTGAAGATACATGAAAAATACATTTTACGTTGTATAGAAATTGCCAAAAACGGTTTAGGTTCTACTTTTCCAAACCCAATGGTTGGCGCAGTAATTGTGCATAACAATGTAATAATTGGAGAGGGTTTTACTTCTCCGTACGGAGGCTCCCACGCAGAAGTTAATGCAATAAAAAGCGTTAAGGACAAACT
The DNA here is from genome assembly GCF_039943695.1 of Cellulophaga sp. Lineage (NCBI taxonomy): Bacteria > Pseudomonadati > Bacteroidota > Flavobacteriia > Flavobacteriales > Flavobacteriaceae > Cellulophaga > Cellulophaga sp. The sequence continues at coordinate 9,812 of NZ_JBDVAA010000035.1, forward strand.
AGCTTTAAAAGAAGCTACTATATATGTTACCTTAGAGCCTTGCTCCCACTACGGAAAAACTCCACCTTGCGCAGATTTAATTATAAAACATAAAATACCTAATGTTGTTATAGGGTTAAAAGATCCGCATGAAAAAGTAGCTGGTAACGGAATTAAAAAACTTAAAAAGGCAGGATGCAATGTAACAATAGGTGTTTTAGAGAAGGAATGTAGAGATCATCATAAGCGTTTTTTATGCTTTTACGAGAAAAAGAGACCTTATATTATATTAAAATGGGCAGAAACTAGTGATGGCTTTATTGCCCCGTTACAAGAAAAACGAAACAGTACTCCAGAACCTTTTTGGATAACTAATAAAGCATCTAGACAACTTGTACACCAATGGAGAAGCGAGGAACAAGGAATTTTAGTAGGCACAAATACAGTTATAAAAGACAACCCTAAATTAGATGTTAGAAATTGGTATGGCACACCTCCTACAAGAATTGTTTTAGACAAAAATCTAAAGATTGATATAAATAAAAACATATTAGATACATCTGTAAATACGATTGTACTTACCGAGAAAGCTAATCATGAAAAGCAACTAGATGGTATTAACTACGAAGAAATAGACTTTAAAAAACCATTAGCTACTGAAATCTGTAGAGTTTTACACAAAAAAAATATCCTTAGTGTAATTATAGAAGGCGGCACTAAAACATTACAAACGTTTATTGATGCTAACCTTTGGGATGAAGCAAGAGTTTTTAAAGGAGTATCTACATTTAAAGATGGTATTAAAGCTCCAGTGTTTAAAGGAAACCTAAAAACCACAACCAACATTAAAACCGACACTTTAAAGATTTACAACAATGATTAAGAATATAATTTTTGATTTTGGCGATATTTTTATAAATCTAGATAAAACAGCAACCGCTTTAGAATTGAGTAAATTTGGTTTTACAGAAATAACTCCAGAATTAGACACACTAATGAAGAGTTATGAAAAAGGGTTAATCTCTTCTGATGATTTTATAGCTGATACAAATAAAATTTTTACAACAGCTACACCAGAACAACTTAAAATTGCTTGGAACAAAATTATATTAGATTTTCCTGAAGAACGATTAACGTTTATTGAAACTCTTGCCAAAGAAGCAAATTACCGCTTGTTTTTACTTAGCAACACCAATGAATTACACATAGAACAAGTAATTAAAAATATGAATATTGACAGGTACAATAGGTTCAAAAATTGTTTTGAACAGTTTTACTTGTCACACTTAATAAATTTTAGAAAACCAGACGCTGCTATTTATGAGTTTGTATTAAAAGAAAACAACTTAAAGGCTAAAGAATCTTTTTTTATTGATGATACCAAAGAAAATACAATTGCCGCAGAAAAATTAGGAATTAAAAGCTGGAATTTACAAGTTGGCAAAGAAGACATCATCAACCTAAAGAGCAAATTATAGGTATGATAAATTTAGTATTAAGCATTTTATTTTCTAGTCTAATCTTTATAGTATTTAAGCTATTTCATATTTATAAAGTACAAACGCTATATGCTATAATTACAAATTATTTTGTGGCTTGCCTAGTTGGACTATCATTTTACAACACCCCAATTAAACCCACAGAACTACAAAATGAGTCTTGGTTTGGAGGTGCCTTATTTTTAGGAATACTATTTATATTAGTTTTTTACATTATGGCAAAAACGTCTCAAGAACTAGGCGTTTCCGTTGCTTCAGTTTCTACAAAAATGTCTTTAGTAATTCCTGTACTTGGCGGTATTTTTATGTACAATGAAAGCCTGACCACGTTAAAAACAACAGGTATATTACTTGCGCTTTCAGCTGTTTATCTTGCTTCAATAAAAAAAAATACTGGTACGTTTAATATAAAATCTCTTCTACTTCCTTTTTTAGTATTTATTGGTTCCGGAACCATAGATATTACTATTAAATATTTAGAAGAAGCACACGTAGATGAGCAAAAAATACCCTTATTTTCTTCAGTTATATTTATAGCCGCTGGTTTATTTGGTATCATTTTTATACTAATAAGAGCAAAAAAATACCCCCTAAAAATTAACTTAAAAAACTTGATAGCAGGTGTTTTTCTTGGTATTCCTAACTTTTTTTCAATTTATTTTTTAATAAAAGCATTACGTGGATCCGATTTTTCTAGTGCTTCAATTTTTACAATTAACAATGTTGCAATTGTTTTGTTTACCACACTAATTGGTATATTATTTTTTAAAGAAAAACTAAGCGCTAAAAACTGGATAGGGATTGGCTTGGCTATATGTAGTATAATTTTAATGGCATTGTAATATGAATAAAGAAAAAGACACGTATTTAACTATAGACAATCCAAGCCCAGAAATTTTATATAAAGACCGAAAAAGCAAATTCTTTGGTTACGTATTCCCCATAACTACAGAAGATGACGTTAAACCTATTATTGAAGAATTAAAGAAACAACACCACACCGCAAACCACGTCTGCTATGCGTGGCAATTAGGTACAGATAACGTACGATATAGAGCCAATGATGACGGCGAACCTAACAATTCTGCAGGCTTACCTATTTATGGCCAAATACAAGCTTATGACCTTACAAATGTACTTGTTGCTGTTGCTCGTATATTTGGAGGCACAAAACTAGGTGTTGGCGGATTAATAAGCGCCTACAGGACCGCTGCACAAATTGCATTGGACGAAGCAGAAATTAAAAAGAAAATAATAACACAACTATACACACTTACTTTTGATTACAAAGATATGAATAGCGTAATGCGCGTTATAAAGCAAAAAAAACTAGACATTGTATCTCAAAAATTGGAAGCTAACTGCACTTATGTAATCTCTGTTAGAAAAACAAAAGCTGAAGAAGTTTTCAACATTTTTGATACCATGCAGTATATAAAAATTCAAAATTAAAGGTCGTAAAAATCATCAATCTTTTTTAACACATAATTCGGACATTTTACAGGTCTTTTTGTCTCTTTATTTAAGAAAGCCAAAACAGTATTTGCAGTTACTAACAAATCACCTTTTTCATTAAAAATTTCGTAATCAAATTCAATCTTAACAGCTGGTCTTTTTTTAAGTCTTGTAACAACAGTTATAGCATCATCGTACAACGCAGATTGCTTAAAATTTATTTGTAAGGAAATTACTGGCAATATAATACCGTTCTCTTCCATTTTCTTGTAGGAAACGTCTAAATCCTTTAGCCAGCTTAACCTCCCTAGCTCCAAGTACTGCGCATAATTGCCGTGATACACCACACCCATTTGATCTGTTTCTCCGTATCTTACAGTAAAAGTAATTTCATTTTTTCGCATATTATATCAACAAAAATTATATATTTAAAGGGTGAAATATTTTGTGAATACAACATGCAAAAAAAAAACTTGAAATTCAATAGTAATTGATTTTTTTTTTAGAAATTTTGTTCACATATTTGCCTCCCCTGATAAGGAAGTTAACACCCCTTTATTTTCTTTCAGATTAGAACAAAAATACTAACCAAAAAAAAGATTATCTTATAATGAGTGTTACTGCAGAATCAGTATGGAATAATTGTTTGTCTTTTATCAAAGATAACATACAACCCCAAGCATTCAAAACATGGTTTGAACCCATAAAACCAATTAAACTATCTGATAACTCTTTAAGTGTACAAGTTCCTAGTAAATTCTTTTATGAATGGCTAGAAGAGCATTATGTTAAACTATTAAAAGTTTCCCTAACTAAAGAGCTAGGAGAAAGCGCTAAACTAGTTTACATAATAAGAATGGAGAACACATACGGCAACAGAGAGCCGTTTACAGAAAAAATACCAAGTTCTAACAGAACTACAGTTTCTCCTCAAGAATTAGATGTACCAATTAAATCTAAAAATCCTGAGCTAAGAAACCCTTTTGTTATACCAGGTATTAGAAATATTAAAATTGAATCTCAATTAAATCCTAACTATAACTTTGACAACTTTTTAGAAGGTGACTCTAACAGGTTAGCTAGATCTGCAGGTATGGCAGTTGCCAACAAACCAGGCGGAACCTCTTTTAATCCGTTGTTAATTTTTGGAGGTGTTGGTTTAGGTAAAACACACTTAGCACACGCAATTGGTGTAGAAATAAAAGATAAATACCCAGAAAGAACTGTTTTATACATTTCTGCTGAAAAATTTACACAACAGTATATAGAGTCTGTTAAAAAGAACACTAGAAATGATTTTATTCATTTTTATCAATTAATAGATATTTTAATTATTGATGATGTACAGTTTTTATCTGGTAAATCTGGTACGCAAGATGTATTTTTCCACATATTTAACCATTTACATCAAAATGGCAAACAGGTAATTTTAACTTCTGATAAAGCTCCTGTAGATATGCAAGACATAGAACAGCGTTTGCTATCTAGATTTAAATGGGGATTATCTGCTGAATTACAAACTCCAGATTATGAAACTAGAGTTTCCATTTTAAAGAACAAGCTTTATAGAGATGGCGTTGAAATGCCTGAAGAAATTATAGATTACGTTGCTAAAAATATCAAATCTAATATTAGAGAACTAGAAGGTGCCGTTATTTCTTTAATAGCACAATCATCTTTCAACAAAAAAGAAATTACAATAGAACTAGCACAGCAAATTGTAGAAAAATTTGTTAAAAACACAAAAAGAGAAGTATCTATAGACTACATACAAAAAGTAGTTTCTGATTATTTTGAAATGGATGTTTCTACTCTACAGTCTAAAACTAGAAAAAGACATATTGTACAAGCTAGACAATTAGCAATGTTTTTTGCAAAAAGATTTACAAAAGCATCTTTAGCTAGTATTGGATCTCAAATTGGAAAAAGAGACCACGCTACAGTATTACATGCTTGCAAAACTGTTGATAATTTAGCAGAAACAGACAAACAGTTTCGTAAATACATAGAAGATCTTACTAAAAAATTCTCTTAAACTTTTAAGATGAAAACAAAAATACTAATGGTTTGCCTAGGAAATATATGTAGGTCACCATTGGCAGAAGGGATACTTAAAAACAAGGTAGACCCTACTACTACTTTTGTAGATTCTGCAGGTACTGCTGGCTACCATATTGGTAATGCACCTGATCCTAGATCTATTGCTGTTGCAAAAAAATATGGCATAGATATTAGCAAACAAGTTTGCAGAAAATTTACCGTACAAGATTTTGAAGAGTTTACTAATATTTATGTGATGGACAACAGCAATTACAATAATGTAGTTGCACTTGCTCAAAACCAAGAGCAAAAAAACAAAGTTTCTCTTTTATTAGAGCACACAAATACAAGCACCACAGAAGTACCAGACCCATATTACGGAGGCGACCAAGGTTTTGAAAATGTACACAACTTAATAGACCAAGCCTGTAACAATATTGCCAAAACACTTAAAGACCAATAGCTATGGACAACACAACCAAAACAGGAAAAATATACTTAATCCCTACTACCTTAGGAGACAATGAACCCTTAGAAGTGTTGCCCATTTCTATTAAGCGTACTATTGAACAAATAGATTATTATATTGTAGAAAACGAAAAAACAGCAAGAAGGTTTATAAAAAAAATAAGCTCAGGAAAATCTCAACCAAGCTTACATATAGAATTAATTAACAAATTTACAGACCCACAAACAATACCTAGCTTCTTAAACCCTTGTTTTGAAGGAAAAAACATAGGAATAATATCTGAAGCTGGTTGCCCAGGAATAGCTGACCCTGGTGCAGAGGTAGTAAAAATTGCGCATCAAAAAAACATACAAGTTGTACCTTTAGTAGGACCTTCTTCTATATTTTTAGCACTAATGGCTAGTGGATTAAACGGGCAAAGCTTTGCGTTTAATGGCTATTTACCTATTGATAATGGAGAAAGAAAAGCTACTATTAAAAAAATGGAACGCATCTCCAAGGATAACAATCAGTCACAGATATTTATAGAAACACCGTACAGAAATGATAAATTGTTAGCTGAGTTTTTAAAAACACTTGCTCCGCATACACTATTATGTATTGCAACAGACATTACTTTACCAACAGAGCAAATAGCAACTAACACTATTGCTGATTGGAAAAAAATTAATGTAGACCTAAACAAAAGACCAACAATATTTCTTTTTCAAGCATAAAAAAAGCCTCGCATTACGCTGAGGCTTTTTCCATTTTCATTGTGTAGTACTTTAAATTCTTGGGTTTCTTACCGACTTTACCGCAGATACATCGTATCCTGCAAAGATTTTCATGTAATAAACAATACTAGATCCATAAGCATCTTGCACTGTATGAGTACCTCTAGAACGTAAAAACTTTTTTACGTTACCTGGTCCTGCTAAATGTGCTGCTGCCAAGATTCCAGATTCTGTTATTTCCAATCCGGCTATTTTACGACCTGCAAATCGCTTAATATCTCTACGCAAAATCCATTTATTTCTACACAAGTTGGTATAAAATACCTTTTCTTGTAAGATTGGATTGCTTAAAAAGGCTGTTACATTTGTAACCCCTAATAACTGCAGTGTTTCTGTACCAAACTGATACTTACCTAAGTACCCTAACGTATTGGTTACAAAATAATCTCCCTGAGACTCCTTAAATGCAAGAGCTTCTTTAAATGCATTGTATGAATCCCCTAAAAAAGGTGGATTTACACTCAACATTTCATCATCATCATTTACAATAGTAGTTTTGTATTTGGGATACAAAACTTCAGTAGGTTCATCTATTTTAAGTGTTTTAGGCAATGCTACAGTTCCTATTTTTGGCGCAATAATATTGTAACTAAAACTCGTTAAAATAAAAATCATGATTAGGGGGATTAATTTACTAATCCACTTTCTCATATAGTTTCATTTCTTAAGACTTACAGTCTAATATTAAATTAATATTAAGTCCGCTTAAATTTCTCGGGTGCAAATTTACCTCTCATATTGTTCTTAGAATGTTAAAAAAGCATAAAAGATGAGATTTTTAGGATATTCGACACCAATTAACGGATAAAGTGCTTATCTGTTAATGTTTTGCTTATTTATCCATCGGATATACTGCTCTTTATTTCGGTTATGTTGCGATAATGTCTTCGCAAACTTGTGATAAC
>NZ_JBDVAA010000036.1:0-3265 GCF_039943695.1 Cellulophaga sp.
GAATAAAATAATGATTTTATTTTTTAAATATTCAAAAGGGATAGACTTATAGTCTGTCCCTTTTTTTTATGTTAAATTTGTATAGTAGAAATATTAAGGATTAAATTTTTATAGGGTGAAATATCAAGCAAGAAAAAAAGCGCTAATATTATTAGCAGACGGTACAATTTTTCACGGTAAAGCTGTTGGTGATGCAGATGGTACAGCATTTGGTGAAGTTTGTTTTAATACTGGTATGACAGGGTATCAGGAAATTTTTACAGATCCATCTTATTTTGGGCAAATTATGGTTACTACCAATGCACATATTGGTAATTACGGTACCAATAAAGAAGAGGTAGAGTCTAATTCTGTTAAGATTTCTGGGCTGGTTTGTAAAAATTTTAGTTATGATTATTCTAGAGTAGATGCGGATGCTAGTTTACAAGAGTTTCTAAATAACAGTAACCTTTTTGCTATTTCTGATGTAGATACAAGAGCTTTGGTTAGCTATATTAGAGATAATGGTGCTATGAATGCGGTAATTTCTACAGATGTAGATAATATAGAGAGTTTAAAAGAGCAATTGGCAAATGTTCCTAGTATGGAAGGTTTAGAATTATCTTCTAAAGTTTCTACTAAAGAACCTTATTTTTATGGAGATGAAAATTCAAAATATAAAATTGCTGCCTTAGATATAGGAATTAAAAAAAATATATTGCGTAACCTAGCTAAAAGAGATGCTTATATAAAAGTGTTTCCTTACAACGCATCTTATAGTGAGTTAAGTTCTTTTAATCCTGATGGTTATTTTATTTCTAATGGGCCTGGTGATCCAGAACCTTTAACTGATGCTATACAAACAGCTAAGGATATCATTGCTAACAATAAAACTTTATTTGGTATTTGTTTAGGTCATCAAGTGATTGCTCTAGCAAACGGAGTTTCTACATATAAAATGCATAATGGGCATAGAGGAATTAATCATCCGGTTATGAACATAACTACTGGTAAAGGTGAAATTACTTCTCAAAACCACGGTTTTGCTATCAATAGAGATGAGGCTGAGGCTAATAGTGATTTAGAAATTACACACAAACACTTAAACGATAACACTGTTGCTGGTATAAGAATGAAGAATAAAAATGTTTTTTCTGTACAGTATCACCCAGAAGCAAGTCCAGGTCCTAACGATTCTAATTATTTGTTTGATAATTTTTTCGAATTAATTAAAAACAGTTAGAACTAAATAATACGATATCGTTTTCGTTTAAATTATAGTTAATTATTGGTATAGTTATGGCGTAAAACTCACGGGTAATGGTACACTTTTGTATCTTTACGAGAAGATTATATCAACCTAAAAAATAAAAAATTCTATGAGTATTATCATAAATGTGCATGCAAGGCAAATATTAGATTCAAGAGGTAACCCTACTGTAGAAGTAGACGTATATACAGAAAATGGTGTTTTAGGTAGAGCCGCAGTTCCTTCTGGTGCTTCTACGGGTGAACACGAAGCTGTTGAGTTAAGAGATGGTGGAGATATTTTTATGGGTAAAGGTGTTTTAAATGCCGTTGCAAATGTAAATACTACTATAGCTGAAGAAATTATTGGAATGTCTGTTTTTGAACAAAACTTAGTAGACCAAACAATGATAGATTTAGATGGTACGCCAAATAAATCTAAATTAGGAGCTAATGCAATTTTAGGTGTTTCTTTAGCAGTTGCTAAGGCTGCAGCTAATGAAATGGGAATGCCATTATACAGGTACGTTGGTGGTGTAAGTGCAAATACGTTGCCTGTTCCTATGATGAATATTATTAATGGAGGTTCTCACTCAGATGCGCCAATAGCTTTTCAGGAATTCATGGTAATGCCTGTAAAAGCTAAAAACTTTACGCATGCTATGCAAATGGGAACTGAGATTTTTCACCACTTAAAAAAAGTATTACATGATAGAGGTTTAAGTACAGCTGTTGGTGATGAAGGTGGTTTTGCTCCAAATTTAGCAGGTGGTACAGAAGATGCTTTAGATACTATTGCAAAAGCTGTTTCTAATGCAGGTTATAAGTTGGGTGATGAAATTATGATTGCTTTAGATTGTGCTGCTGCAGAATTTTTTGTAGATGGTAAATATGATTACACAAAGTTTGAAGGCGATAAAGGTGTAATTAGATCATCTGAAGAGCAAGCACAGTATTTGGCAGATTTGTCTGCTAAATATCCTATTATTTCTATTGAAGATGGTATGGATGAGAATGATTGGGATGGCTGGAAATCTTTAACTGAAAAAGTTGGCGATAAAGTGCAATTAGTTGGTGATGATTTATTTGTTACAAACGTAGAGCGTTTATCTAAAGGGATTAAGAATAATATAGCAAATTCTATCTTAATTAAAGTAAATCAAATAGGTACGCTTACAGAGACTATAGCAGCTGTAACTATGGCTAAAAATGCAGGTTATACATCTGTAATGTCTCACCGTTCTGGAGAGACAGAAGATAATACAATTGCAGATTTAGCAGTTGCACTAAACACAGGGCAAATTAAAACAGGTTCTGCTTCTAGATCTGACCGTATGGCTAAATACAACCAATTATTGCGTATTGAAGAGGAATTAGGTACTGTTGCATACTACCCGCAAATGGATGCCTTTAAAATAAAATAAAAAAACTAGTTTTAGTTTATTGAGCCGCTCTGTATAAGAGCGGCTTTTTTGTGCTTAATTGTCAAATTAATATAATATATAGCAAATTCAATTCTCTTTTTATTGTAAACCTATTTTTAGGCTTATATTTTTAAAAGAATTAATGTTATTAAATGTATAAATAGTGCTAACTAATTGATAAACTAGTGTCTTTTTCTTAAATTTACAGTTCGATTAATAATATTAGTAAATTATACCAATGTCAGATAAAGTTACTTTAGAATTTAACGGGAATAAATATGATTTCCCAGTAGTAGAGGGCACAGAGAAAGAACAGGCCATAGATATAAAAACATTACGTTCTGCAACCGGTTTAACAACAATAGATCCAGGATATAAAAATACAGGCTCTTGTGAGAGTGCTATTACATTTTTAGATGGTGAAAAGGGTATTTTAAGATACCGTGGATATTCTATTGAAGAGTTAGCTGAAAAAGCAGACTTTTTAGAAGTAGCTTATTTATTAATTTTTGGAGAATTACCTAACGCAGAGCAGTTAGCTAAATTTCACTCAGATATAAAAAAGGAGTCTCATGTAGATGAGGAGATGAAAAAGATTTTAGATGGTTTTCCTA
>NZ_JBDVAA010000037.1:0-6801 GCF_039943695.1 Cellulophaga sp.
AATTGGAGATAACAAAGAAATTGATTTTGCTTATCAAACGTTTAATTGGACTAATAATGCAAAAGGTAATGCAGGTGTGTCAGTTGTAATTATTGGTTTAAGAAATGTATCTAATGAAGAAAAATATATATGGAGTGGAAAGATTGTAAAGAAAGCCAAAAACATTAATCCATATCTCGTTGAAGGTTCAAACGTTTTTGTAAGTAGAAAGTCTGTTTCTATAAGTGGTTTGCCAAAAATGATTAAAGGAAGTATTCCTGCGGATGGAGGTCATTTGATTTTAGATGAAAATGAGTTTAATGAACTATCTAAAAATAAAATAATAAGACCTTTTTTAAAACCATTTATTGGTGCTCAAGAAGTTATAAAGAACTTGAAGAGATGGTGTTTATATATTTCTGAAGATACTTTGAAAGATATAAAAGATGAAATTGAAATAATAAAAAGGCTTAAAGGTGTTAGAGAAATGAGATTAGCAAGTTCAAAGAAACCAACAATAGCTCTTGCTAAATTCCCTTATCGTTTTGCTGAAGATAGATATTATAATAAACCCTGTTTAATTGTTCCTTGTGTAACTTCACAACGTCGTGATTACATACCAATTGATTTTGTTGAAGCTGGCCCAGTTATTTATGCTTCAGCACAAGCAGTTTATGAAGCAGAACCTTGGGTATTTGGTGTCATTAATTCGAGAATACATATGTCTTGGGTTAGTACAGTAGCAGGAAGATTAAGAGAAGATTATAGGTATTCTTCTTCAATATGTTATAATACATTTCCGTTTCCAAAAATCAATCAAAAACAAAAAGAACAAATTAATCTACACGTTTTTGAAGTATTAGAAGAACGAGAAAAACATTCAGGTAAAACCTTAGCACAATTATACGACCCTAATAAAATGCCTAAAGGTTTAAAAGAAGCGCATCATCAATTAGATTTAGCAATAGAACGTTGTTATCGTTTAAAACCTTTTGAAAGCGATACAGAGCGTTTAGAATATCTTTTTAAAGAATATGAAAAGATGATAAATAAAAACACCTTGTTAGAAAAACCTAAAAGAACTCGTAAAAAGAAAGCCTAATTTATGCCAGATATAGTACATGTAAAATACCAACAAACAGGTAAAAGTAAAAGTACCAACGAATATGGTATGAGAGAAATGCAACAAAAAGCATTTGTGGCTCGTACTGCTCAATATTTATTAATTAAAGCACCACCTGCTTCTGGTAAATCTCGTGCCTTAATGTTTATTGGTTTAGATAAATTAATACATCAAGATATTAAGAAGGTAATTGTAGCTGTACCTGAAAGGTCTATTGGGAGTTCGTTTTCTAAAACAGACTTAAAGAAGTATGGTTTTTTCGCAGATTGGGAACCTAATCCAAGATATAATTTATGTACACCTGGTATAGAAAAAAGTAAAGTAACTGCATTTCTAAATTTTTTAGAAAGTGATGAGAAAATACTAATCTGTACACACGCAACTTTACGTTTTGCTTTTGAAGCAATAGACGAAAAACAACTAAATAATTGTTTGTTAGCAATAGATGAATTTCATCACGTTTCTGTAGATGGCGATAATAAATTAGGGTTGGTACTAAGTAGTGTAATGGAAAAATCTAATGCACACGTAGTAGCAATGACGGGTTCTTTTTTTAGAGGAGATTCCGTGCCTATTTTATTACCAGAAGATGAGGCTAAGTTTACTAAAGTAAAGTATGATTATTACCAACAATTAAATGGTTATGACTATTTAAAGTCTTTAGGAATTGGGTATCATTTTTATCAAGGAAAGTACACATCTGCTATTCACGAGATATTAGATGAAAACAAAAAAACGATTATTCATATACCCAGTGTAAATTCAGGTGAATCTGAAAAGGACAAATATGAAGAGGTCAATAGAATTGTAGATGGTTTAGGTGACCTAGATTATCAAGACCCAGATACCGGCGTGTTATATGTAAAAAGTAAAGCCACGGGTAGAACATTAAAAATTGCAGATTTAGTACATGACAATTCAAAGGACAGAGATAAAATACAAGAATACTTACGTAATGTAAAAAATGTTGATGATATTGATATCATCATAGCATTAGGTATGGCAAAAGAAGGGTTTGATTGGCCCTATTGCCAACATGCGTTAACCGTGGGCTATAGAGGTTCATTAACAGAGATCATTCAAATAATAGGTAGAGCAACAAGAGATAGCGAAAACAAATCGCACTCACAGTTTACCAACTTAATAGCACAACCAGATGCAGAAGATGATTTAGTTAAATTGTCTGTAAATAATATGCTCAAGGCAATTACTGCTTCCCTATTAATGGAGCAAGTGTTGGCTCCTAACTTTAAATTTAAGCCAAAGTTCCCAGAAGAAGGTGAAGAGGTTGATGATACTGAAGATGATGAAAACACGCTTATAATAAATGGCTTTAAGCTACCAAGTTCGCAAAGAGCAAAAGATATTATTGAAAGTGACATTAATGATTTAAAAGCAAAGGTGATGCAAGACGCCAATATGCTAAAAGCAATGCCAGGTAATGTAGACCCAGAAGTCATTAATAAAGTGTTGATTCCTAAAATCATTAAAGAAACGTATCCTGACCTTACGGAAGAAGAGGTAGAAGCTGTTCGCCAACATGTAGTAGTAGATTCTGTAATTAAAAACGGAACTATTGAAGAGGTAGGCGATAAACGCTTTATACGCATGGCTGATAGTTTTGTAAATATTGATGATATTAATATCGATTTAATAGATACTATAAATCCATTTCAGAAAGCATTTGAAATATTATCTAAATCAGTAACGGCATCTGTATTTAAAGCTATTCAAGAAACTATTGATGCCACCAAAATTACCATGACTGATGAAGAAGCAATTATACTGTGGCCTAAAATTAAAAACTGGATACAAAAAACAGGTGAACAACCAAGTATTCAATCTTTCGACCCACAAGAAAGACGTTTAGCAGAGGCAATCATATTTTTAAGAGAGCAAAAGCGTAAAGCCAAAGCAAATGAGTAAAAAGAAATTAAGCCTTGACGATATTTTTAATGATGATGAGTTTGGAATTTTAGATTCTAAACCAAAAAATTCTAATGTAAAATCAGAAGATGAACGCTTAATTGAATCGTTCCAAGAAATCAATGCTTTTTTTGAAAAAAATAAGCGTGAACCAGAGGCTACCAATGTTACTGAATTTAAACTATTGTCTAGATTAAAAGCACTTAGAAAGGATGCTAAGAAAACAGAAGTTTTAAAGTCTTATGACACCCATAATCTTTTAAACACTAAAGAAGAAGTAAAATCCGTATCAGATATTTTAAATGATGATGATTTAGGTATTCTAGATATCGAAGAAACTGATTCGATTTTCAAACTAAAAAATGTACCAAGTTCAACAGAAAGAAATGCAACCGACTTTGTAGCTCAAAGAAAGGCAATAGGCAACAAAGAGTTTAAAGCTTACGAACTAATGTTTAAGGAGGTGCATAAAGAACTTAGAAAAGGTAAGCGTACTCTTAAAACATTTACAAGTTCAGAGAAAAATTTAAAAAAGGGAGCTTATTATGTTTTGGATGGAGTATTACTCTTTTTAGAGGAAGTAAATGTGGAGTTGCAAGAGGTAAAACTAGAAACAGGTAATCGGGTTAGAAAAGATGGTAGAACAAGAATAATTTTTGAAAACGGAACGAAAAGTAATATGCTTTTTCGTTCTCTTGGCAAACAATTACTTGATAGTGGAAAAATAGTTACCCATAGCTATGAAACTGACGAATCAACGTTATTCAATAATGCAAATGCAGTAAACGAAGATGATTTAGAATCAGGTTGGATTTATATCTTAAAATCTAAATCTGCCAATCCGGAAATTGCATCCCTAAAAGATCTATATAAAATTGGGTTTTCAACTGTTCCTGTTGAAGAACGTATAAAAAACGCATCTAAAGAACCTACGTACCTAATGTCTGATGTAGCCATAGTGGATGGTTATAAGTGTTACAATATGAATACTCAAAAGTTTGAACATTTGCTTCATCGATTCTTTGCAGAAGTATGTCTTAACATAGATGTATTCGATGATAAAGGTAGGAGAATAACACCAAGAGAATGGTTTGTTGTTCCTTTACCTATAATAGATAAAGTTATACAGCTAATATTATCTGGTGATATAATTAATTATAAGTATGATAGTACTAATGAAGTATTATTAAAAAAGCCTATTGATTCAAAAATAAAAGATTAAATAAAAGGAAAATCAAACATTGTGATTATTTTTTTCATTTAAATTGATAGTCAAAAATTAATATTAGTAGATATATTTCGAAATGAAACTAACTGATCTAACAAATAAAATTGAAGTTTGGCATAATTGGGTAAGTCTCTATAAAGATTATGTTCCAAAATTTATCATCGAAGCTTCTAGTAAAGTAAATTGGGAAGATTGGGATCAAGAAGTTTTTAAAGAGTTTTTTGAAAAATCAAACAATCAATGTGTTTCATCTTTACGACAAGGTTATTATTCAAAAGAGGAACAAACTAAAATAAAGAATAATTGGAGAGGATTAGCTCCTCTTCTTAAGGTGATTGCTGATAATCAAGAAGAACCTCAATGGGAAATTTACCAAGAAATTACAGAATATATTAGAAGGTTTACTGCTCAAAATAGAAAAGCTGCAACTTATAGGTTAATTGCAGGTTTGCAACCAAATTTATTATGTACAATTGTTAAAGATGATAGTTTAAAAAAACTATTTAAATTTATTAATAAGAATATTGAAGAACCGCTACCTAAATATGAGAATAATTGGTTTAGAGATAGTCACACAATAAATACTTTTTATAAGAAACATCATCCATCTCAAAATTATATGGATTTAATTTCTTATCCATGGCAATCTTTTGAATATTTTAAGAACCCAAATAGTATAAACGAAAATTTTGAAACCAAGGATTTAACTTCTATGAAACAATATATAGATTTATTACATTATAAAAAACAAATCATCCTACAAGGTCCTCCAGGAACTGGGAAAACAAGGCTAGCAAAACTAATAGCAAAAGAATTAACTAGAGTAAATCTTACATTTAATTTGATTACTAAAAATATAAAAGTAGGAGATAAAATAGCTAATGCTAGTGGTAAGGCTGATTACTATACTATTTTGGAAATTACTAATGATTATATAGAATTGAAATCGGAAAGAAGTGATTCTTGGAAACCAACTTGCAAAAATATAATTGTAAAGTATAATGAACTGACAGAAGGAATTGAACCAAGTAATAAAAATGGTAAAGAACCTTATGAATTAGCTGTTGCGAAGCATTTGTTTAAAGTTATTGGTATTAACAATCAAAATAAAGAGGAGAATTTTAAAGTTATACAATTCCATCCATCATATACTTATGAGGATTTTGTTAGAGGAATAGTCGTTGAAAACAATGAAGAAGACAAAATAGAATATAAAACAAAGAATAGAATTTTAGCAGAATATGCTTTTAAAGCGTTAAAGAATTATAATGATTTTTATAAAGATGAATCTACCTTCTCTAAGGAAGTTTTATTGGATGAATATTTTAATCAGTTTGTTGACCAAATAAATGAAAAAATAGAAAATGATGAAGGTTTTTTTTGCTTAACAGTTAGTGTTGGGTTAATTAATACTGATGAAGATGCTTTTAGATACAAAGGAAAAAATGATGGCTGGTTAAGAAATGGAAATAGAATGTTGTTTAGGGATATTAAGCAAGCGTTTTTAGATGGCAATGTAGTTAGGCAAGATTTAAAGAAAAATGAAAACATATCTGGTTTAGCAAAACAACATGCAAGTTACTATGTTAGAGTATTGAATTTATTTCAAGAGTTTTTAAAAGACAATAATTTTACTTTTACTCATAAGGATATACAAAAAGAGCCTCTGAAAAACTATGTTCTAATTATAGATGAAATTAACAGAGCAAACCTTTCTAGTGTTTTAGGAGAATTAATTTACGCTTTAGAATATAGAGGTGAGTCGGTAGAAAGTATGTATGAAATAAAAGGAAATCGAAAAATAATCTTACCTCCTAATCTATATATTATTGGTACAATGAACACTGCCGATAGGAGTGTAGGTCAAATAGATTATGCAGTTAGAAGGCGTTTTGCATTTGTAGAAGTATTACCAAAAATATTGACAGAAACCGATTTGAATGTTAACAGTAGGGTAGAGGATTCAAGGTTATTTTTTGAAGAAGATATTTTCTTAAAAGTTAAAGAGTTGTTTCTAGATGATAATAATGACAATTCTATACACTTATCAGAAGAGTTTGAAGCTAAAGATGTTCAATTAGGTCATAGTTATTTTATTTATAATGGAAATAACTTTAATTATAATTTAGATTACGAAATAAAACCAATATTAAGAGAATATGTAGCAGATGGTATTTTAATGCCAAGTGCATTAAAAATAATAGAAGACTTATAAAATGATTATTGTAAATGAACATTATGGTTTTAATTATAACAACTCTTTATTAGATTTAAGTGAAGAGCAAAAAGTATTATTAGAAAAACAAAACTTTTCACAACATTTTAAACGTTCAAAAAAGAATAATGAACTTTGTTTTGATCTTAAATTTATTGAGGAAGATGCTGCCTACAGATTAAAGTCTAGTTATATAGTAGGTGTGAACTGGATTGTAAAAGGCAAATTGCCTATTTACATTAAGCCAAAATTAAATAATAACTCTAGTGAAGTTAATTATATATTAATGCTTTTTGAAGCTTTAAAAGAAACGGAAAACATAAAACATTT
>NZ_JBDVAA010000038.1:0-6944 GCF_039943695.1 Cellulophaga sp.
AAGAAGAAAATACAAAAGAAATTGTTGAGCAGCTAGAAAAAATATACCCCGTACACGTATCAGACATTAATGACTTAGAAGATGCGTTAGATTTAATTACCCAATATGGTGTTATTTTTAATAGCTCTTTAGATGCTACTAAAATTGTTAGCACTATTAGAAACGAAGCAAATTCTTTTAAAAATTTTATAAAAGACAAACCAACTAAAAAAGTAGCCTATTTAATTTGGAAAGATCCTTATATGGCAGCTGGCAAAGAAACTTTTATAGATCATATGCTTAGCCTAAACAAGTATAAAAATGTTTTTAAAGACAGTTTAAGGTACCCTGAAGCTACTTTAGAAACTATTAAAGAACTAAACCCTGATTGCATTTTACTATCATCAGAACCTTATCCATTTAAGCGAGAACATATAGATGAGATTAAAAAAATAATGCCATCTACAACTGTTGAGTTGGTAGATGGCGAATACTTTTCTTGGTATGGTAGTAGACTACTAGATGCATTTATCTATTTTAAGTCTTTACACTACTAGATTATAAATTTACAGCTGCATTTTTAGCCAACTGAAACTCGGTTACTATTTCTTTAACAATATCTGCCGCTGGCATTATTTTATGAATAATAGCGGCTACTTGTCCTATTTCTAATTCACCGTCTTCCATATCGCCTTCAAACATACCACGTTTGGCGCGTGCTCTACCTAAAAGTGTTTTTAAATCTTCTGGTGTTGCTCCTTTTGCGTAAGCATCTTGTACCTCTACAAAAAACTTATTTTTAAGTAAGCGTACTGGCGCAAGTTCTTTTAATGTTAACTGCGTATCTCCTTCTTGTGCAGCTACTACACTCTCTTTAAATAATTGATGAGAAGATGCCTCATCACTTGCTACAAAACGACTACCAATTTGCACACCATCTGCACCTAAAACCATAACAGCCAACATTGCCTTACCTGTAGCAATACCTCCTGCTGCTATTAACGGTATTTTTAATTGTTCTTTTACAGCTGGTATTAATGCCAAGGTAGTAGTCTCATCTCTACCGTTATGTCCGCCTGCCTCAAAACCTTCTGCAACAACAGCATCTACTCCTGCAGCTTCAGATTTTAATGCAAATTTTAAACTACTAACAACGTGCACTACTATAATTCCGTTTTCTTTTAAATAACCTGTCCACGTTTTAGGATTACCTGCAGATGTAAACACTATTTTTACACCCAAGTCTACAATTATTTTCATAATCTCCTCTACGTTAGGGTACAACATTGGAACATTAACGGCAAAAGGTTTGTTTGTAGCTTTTTGACATTTTAAAATATGCTCTTTTAAAACATCTGGATACATAGACCCAGCACCAATTATTCCTAAACCACCTGCATTAGAAACAGCAGACGCAAGTTTCCAACCACTAGCCCAAATCATTCCGGCTTGTATAATTGGATATTCAATATTAAATAATGATGTTATTCTATTTTGCATATTCTTATTTTATCAAACTTAAAAATTATTATGATATAACTCCAGAACCTATAAGTTCATCTCCTATGTGCCAAGCAACAAATTGTCCTTCTGCCATAGCAGATTGTTCTTCCTCAAAATCTACATACAAACCAGCATCAACCTTATATAAAGTTGCTTTTTGCAAAGCTTGTCTATAGCGTATACGTGCCATAACCTCCATTGTTTCATCAACCTGTAAAGCCATATCTGTACGCACCCAGTGTAATTCTTCATTAGAAACAAAAAGTGTTCTACGGTACAATCCTGGGTGTTTTTTACCCTGACCGGTATATATTACATTCTCATTAACATCTGTCTCTATAACAAATAAAGGTTCTTTAGTACCACCAACAGCCAAACCTTTACGCTGTCCTTTAGTAAAATAATGCGCTCCTTGATGCTCACCTACCACTTTACCGTCTGCTACATTGTAAACTGGTTTTGTAGCATAATAAGACAGTTCTTCTTCTTTGGTGGTAAACTCTGGTATTGCAGTATTGTATTGTTCTAAATTAGAAGAAACCTCTACTATAACTCCCTGTTTTGGTTTTAGTTTTTGTTGAAGAAAATCTGGCAAACGAACTTTACCTATAAAACAAAGACCTTGAGAATCTTTTTTATCTGCTGTAATTAAATCGTTTTCTGCTGCAATTTTACGTACTTCTGGCTTTAGCAGATCTCCAATAGGAAATAATGTTTTAGCTAGTTGCTCTTGTGATAGTTGACATAAAAAGTAAGACTGGTCTTTATTATCATCCTTACCACCTAATAACTGGTGAATTTCTTTACCTTCTTCATTTACAAACGATGTTTTTCTGCAGTAATGACCTGTAGCAACATAATCTGCTCCCAGTTGCATTGCAATTTTCATAAACACATCAAACTTAATTTCTCTGTTACAAAGTACGTCTGGATTTGGTGTTCTTCCTTTTTCATACTCATTAAACATATAGTCTACTATACGTTCTTTGTATTCTGCACTTAAATCTACTGTTTGAAAAGGAATACCTAATTTTTCTGCAACAATTAATGCATCATTACTATCCTCCAACCAAGGACATTCATTAGAAATGGTTACAGAATCATCGTGCCAATTTTTCATAAAAAGCCCAATTACGTCATAACCTTGTTCTTTTAAAAGATAAGCTGTAACGCTAGAATCTACACCTCCTGAAAGTCCTACTACTACTTTTTTCATTTTTTATATTCTGAATTGCAAAAATACAAAAATCTAAAATGCTTTGTATTTCTATTAACACCCATAAATCTTTAATTTTTCATAAAGAAATGTACCGTTTATCGATGTTTTAAATCGATTAAAAATCTACTAAAAACTTAGTCGTAAACCAAACAACAAAATGACTCTAATTAACATACAAAAAAGCGGCTTTTACAACTAAACTTTTTTTAAGCTTCTAATAGGTTGCATCTTTGGAGTCCCAAATGTTACTAAGCTTAACCTACTTAGTGCTAAAGCTCCTAGAAATAGGAGCTTTTTTTTATTTAAATAAACAACTAAAAAAAATCCTGCTTCATTTAGGAAGCAGGATTTTTTTATATATAGTTTAAAGAATATTATCTATTCTTTTTTTGCTCTTCTGCTTGCTCCATCATTTCACGCATCTTCTTCTGAAACTTATTTTCTTTCTTAGGTTTCTTTTTATTCTCTTGAATTTTAGCGTGTATTTTATCTTCGTCTATAATAAACTTCTTAATTGCCAACATTATAAATATTGTAATTAAGTTAGATACAAAGTAGTACAAACTAAGTCCACTTGCATAACTATTAAAGAATACCAACATCATTAATGGAGATAAATAAAGTATAAACTTCATATTTGGCATTCCTGGCTGCTGTTGCATATTTTGCCCAGATGTCATCATCATATAAAAGAAAATAGCAATAGAAGCTAATATTGGAAATAAACTTACGTGATCTCCATACAACGGAATTTTAAATGGTAATTCTGCTATAATATCATAAGAAGATAAATCGTCTGCCCATAAAAACGGCTTTTGACGTAATGCAAAAGAAGTTGGGAAGAACATAAATAAAGCATAAAAAACTGGTAACTGTACCAATGCTGGCAAACAACCACTCATAGGACTGGCTCCTGCTTTGTTATACAGCTTCATAGTTTCTTGCTGCTTTTTCATTGGATTATCTTTGTACTTTTCTCCTAATTCTGCAATTTCAGGCTTTAAAACCTTCATTTTTGCTTGTGATAAGTAAGATTTGTATGTTACTGGTGACATTAGTAAACGAACTAAAATTGTCATTACAATAATAGCAATACCGTAAGGTAAAAATCCGCTTAAAAATGTATACGCTGGTGTAAACACATATCTGTTTATAAATCCAAATATACCCCATCCGTAAGGTATAGAATCTTCTAAACCAAGCTCTTTATATTTAGACAGCTCTTTAATATCTGTTGGCCCGTAATACAGGTTCATATTATAAGCTAACTCACCTGCTTCTGTTTTTAAAGGTAATATTGATGTATTCTCTTTTGTAAACTTAGTTTCTGGAGTGTCATCTTCAACTAGATTTACAGAACTTAATTTAGCTGTTTCAAAATGTTTATCTGATGCTAAAATAGAACTAAAGAAATGCTGTCTGTATGATAACCATTTGATATCTACTTCTTCATCTTCCTCATCATCACTACTTTCTGATAATTTACTAATATCACCATCATCATGATTATAAGTTAAACGTGTATACCTATTCTCGTAAGTTGCACTTTTACTGTGTCTAATTCCTTTTTGTTTCCAAACTAAAGCAATTGGTGCAGCACTATTTAATACACCATTTAAACCTTGAGATCTAATATTAAAATCTAACAGGTATTCATCTGGCTTAATCTCATATCTGTATTCTAAAAAGTCTGTTGCAGAAACTTTTGCTCTCATAGAGAGAACAGTGTTGTTTCCGTTTTTAGATATTGTAGGTTCAAAAAATAAATCTTTAGTATCTAAAACTCTATTATCAGAAGTAGAAAAAGTTAACCCAAAACTAGCGTTGTTATCTTTTACTAAATGTACAGGAAGAGAATCATAAGTTACAAAGTTTTTCATCTTTGCCTCTACTATTTGTCCTCCTTTATTGCTTACTCTTAAATAAAGAACATTGTTTTCTAAAACCGTTGTACCTTCTGTTGCTGGCGTATAACCAAAAGCACCTATTTTGCTTTTATAATTAGCAACTGCAGTAGAATCTGCTAAATTTAATACAGGTTCTTCAGCAACTTTTTCACTCTCTTCTTTACTTTCAGTTGCTGCTGCTTCTGTTTTTTGCTCTTCTTGTTTTTGCGCTTCTAGCTCTTCTGCAGTTGGTTGTGTGGTATTAAACCATAATACAAACAATCCAAAAATTAGTAAAAAACCAATAAGGGTTTTTACATCAAATTTCTTTTCTTCCATTCTAATATGTCAAAGATTTTATAGTAAAAACTAATAAATCTATATTGTTAATAATAAATTACAGTTTGCAAATATATGTCCAAATGTACACTTTATGCCAAAGTGGCACTCTTTTATTACTTTTTGTGTTCTAATGCAGCTTTAACAAAACCTACAAATAATGGGTGCGGATTTGCAACTGTACTCTTGTACTCTGGATGATACTGTACACCTATAAACCAAGGATGTACTTCTTTTGGCAATTCTACAATCTCTACCAAACCTGTATCTTTATTAATACCAGATGCCTGTAAACCTGCAGCTGTAATTTGTTCTTTGTACTTGTTATTAAACTCGTATCTATGTCTGTGACGTTCAGATATATCTGCTTTACCACTGTAAACTTCTTTAACTAAGCTATTATCTTCTAAATGGCAAGCCCAAGTACCTAAACGCATAGTACCTCCTTTGTTTACTACGGTTTTTTGCTCTTCCATTAAGTTAATAACAGGATTAGGAGTTTCCTCATCCATTTCTTTAGAGTTAGCATCTGCTAAACCTAAAACGTTTCTAGAAAATTCTATAACTGCCATTTGCATACCTAAACAAATACCTAAAAACGGAATTTTATTTTCTCTTGCGAACTGTACAGCTTCTATTTTACCTTCTATACCTCTTTCTCCAAAACCAGGTGCTACTAAAATACCATCTAAACCTTTTAACTCCTCAGACATATTTTTACCTAAAATATGTTCAGAATGTATAGACTTAACTACTACTTTTACCTCATTTTCTGCACCAGCGTGTATGAATGCTTCTAAAATAGATTTATAAGAATCTTGTAACTCTACGTACTTACCAATAAGACCAATAGTAACTTGATTTTTTGGATTTTTATGACGCTTTAAAAACTGGTTCCAGGTAGTTAAATTTGGTTTTTCCGTGTCTGACAAAGCTAATCGTTCTAAAACAACAGTATCTAAGCCTTCTTCTTGCATTAATAAAGGTACATCGTAAATAGTAGATGCATCTATAGATTGTATAACCGCTTCTCTTTTAACATTACAAAACAAAGCAAGTTTATGTTTTATTTCATCAGAAATTTCGTGCTCTGTTCTACATACAAGAATATCGGCCTTAATACCACTTTCCATTAATGTTTTTACAGAGTGTTGTGTTGGTTTTGTTTTTAACTCCCCAGCAGCAGACAAATATGGTACTAAGGTTAAATGTATAACAATACCATTGTTATCACCTAGCTCCCATAATAATTGTCTAACAGATTCTATATAAGGCAAAGATTCTATATCACCAACAGTACCACCAATTTCTGTAATTACAATATCGTAATCACCACTTTTTCCAAGTATTTGAATACGTTCTTTAATTTCGTTGGTAATATGAGGTACAACCTGTACTGTTTTACCTAAAAACTCTCCTCTACGCTCCTTTTCTATTACACTTTGGTAAATTCTACCAGTTGTAACATTGTTTGCCTGTGAAGTTCTAACATTTAAAAAACGCTCGTAATGCCCAAGGTCTAAATCCGTTTCTGCACCATCGTCAGTAACGTAACATTCACCGTGTTCATAAGGGTTTAATGTTCCTGGATCTACATTTATGTATGGATCCAATTTTTGAATAGTAGTTCTATATCCTCTAGCTTGTAATAATTTAGCTAAAGATGCAGCTATAATTCCTTTTCCTAGAGAAGATGTAACCCCTCCGGTTACAAATATGTACTTAGTGTTTGCCATGTAGCGTTAGGTTGTTTTCTTAACGCAAGCAAAAATAGCAAATTGCTATTACAAAAGCGGTCTATTCTTTAGGAAAATCTTTCTGAATTTTTAGAATGATATCTTCTAATCCGTTTATTTTAATTTCTAACATAGATTTTAACAAAACACCTAGTTTACCCTCAGGAAAACCCTTTTGATTAAACCATATTAAATACCGCTCTGGTAAGTGCACTAAATACCAACCTTTGTATTTTCCAAATGGCATTCTGTAATGTGCTAACTCTATTAGTTTTTTATTAT
>NZ_JBDVAA010000039.1:0-2163 GCF_039943695.1 Cellulophaga sp.
ACAACTAATGCTATTAGTTATCTTAGGCAAACGTATACAGGTGTTTCTTTTATTGGTATAGAGCCAGCTATAAAGCCAGCAGTGTTGCAGTCTAACTCTAAAACTGTAGGTGTTTTAGCAACTAAAGGTACCTTGTCTAGTAGTTTGTTCCATAGTACGGTTAAAAACCACGCAGAGGGCATTAAAATTATTGAAAAGGAAGGTAAGGGTTTGGTTCCTTTAATAGAATCTGGTAAGGCAGCATCAAAGGAATGTAAAGATCTCTTAAAAGCATTATTAGCTCCTATGTTAGCTCAAAATATAGATTATCTTGTTTTGGGATGTACTCATTATCCGTACTTAATTCCTGTGCTTAAAGAGTTGTTGCCTCAGCACGTAAATATTATAGATTCTGGTGAGGCGGTTGCTAAACAGACTAAGGTTATTTTAGAAAAAGAAAATTTATTAAACAGAGATAGTGTTTCTTCTTTGCATAAGTTTTTTACTAATGCAGATGTGTCTATTTTAAAATCTTTTCTAAAAAATGTAAATGCTTCTATAGCTGTTAATTATCTAAATTTTTAAAATTATTTAGCACTTGCGCACATATGTTATGTAAGTGAAGTCTATTTTGTGTTTGTCATCTTTTGCATGATATTCTTCAAAAACTACTTCCCAGTTGTCATCATTTAGTTCAGGAAAAAAAGTGTCAGCATCAAAAGTAGCGTGTACTCTTGTTAGTTCTATTTGGTGTGTGTTTTCTAATGCTAATTTGTATATTTCTCCACCCCCAATTATATAAACTAATTCATTGTCTTTTGTAATGTCTAGGGCGTCTTGTAATGAGTGTACAACAACGCAATTGCTATGCTCTATAGTGTAGTTTTTATCTCTTGTAATTACAATGTGCTTTCTGTTAGGTAACGGCTTAGGAAAGCTTTCAAAAGTTTTTCTTCCCATAACTATAGGATTGCCAGTAGTAAGCTTTTTAAAGCGCTTAAAATCATCTGGCAAATGCCAAAGTAAGTCATTATCTTTTCCTAAAGCATTATTTTCTGCAGCAGCAGCAATGGCTATTATTTTTTGCACAACTTGTAATTTATGTAATTATATAGCTACTTTTCCTTTAATGTGTGGGTGCGGATCATAACCTTCTAAAGTGAAGTCTTCAAAAGTAAAATCAAAAATATTTTTTACTTCTGGGTTTAATATCATTTTAGGTAAAGCTCTAGGTTCTCTGCTTAGTTGTAGTTCTACTTGTTCTAGGTGGTTATTGTAAATGTGAGCATCACCAAAAGTGTGAATAAAATCTCCTGCTTCATAACCACAAACTTGTGCCATCATCATTGTAAACAAGGCATAAGAAGCAATGTTAAATGGTACACCTAAAAAGATATCTGCGCTTCTTTGGTACAATTGACAAGATAGTTTGCCATCTGCAACGTAAAACTGAAAAAATGCGTGACAAGGAGGAAGTGCTGCTTTACCGTTTGCTACATTTTCAGAGAAAGAAACAGATGTGTCTGGTAACACGCTAGGATTCCAAGCGGTAACCATCATTCTTCTGCTGTTAGGGTTGTTTTTTAGTGTTTCAATTACCTCTTTAATTTGGTCAATATCCTCGCTATTCCAATTACGCCATTGGTGTCCGTAGACAGGTCCTAAATCTCCATTTTCATCGGCCCACTCATTCCAAATACGAACTCCGTTTTCTTGTAAATAAGCAATATTTGTATCACCTTTTAAAAACCAAAGTAATTCGTATATAATAGATTTTAAATGTAATTTTTTTGTGGTAACCATAGGAAAACCTTTGCTAAGGTCAAAACGCATTTGGTGACCAAAAACACTTATTGTTCCGGTACCGGTACGGTCTCCTTTTTGGTTTCCTGTTTCTTGTACGTGTTTAAGTAAGTCGTGATATTGTTTCATTTTAAAGCAGTATCTTTCTTCTGTTTGGTGTAAACAGAAATTGTTAAGTCTTATGTAAAAATAAGTAATTAAATAATAAGTAATAGTATAATAAGTTTTGAATAATGATTAAATCATATATCCAAAACTTATTAGCTAGTTTGTAAAATTATTGTGTTTTAGGTTGATGTTAGCCTAATATCATACCTGCAATAGTAGCAGAAAGTAATGATGCTATAGAGCCTCCTAATACAGCTTTAAGTCCAAGTTCTG
>NZ_JBDVAA010000040.1:0-3149 GCF_039943695.1 Cellulophaga sp.
AAACCAGTTAAGGAAATAACATTAAATAAAGATGGTTCTTTTACAGACACATTAGTGTTAGATACTGGAGCTTATGATATTCAGGCAGGTAAATATTTTTTTCCGGTTTACATAAAAGAAGGTCACAACATTAACATTAATGCGAATGCAACTAATTTTAAAAATAGTTTAACTGTTACTGGTATTGGTGCGCCTGAGACTAATTTTTTAATCTTAAAATCTAAAGAAAAAGAACAGTTTTACGGCGAAGCAGGACAAAAATTTTATGCTTTAGGTGAAGATGCTTATAAAAACAAAGTAGCATCCTACAAGAAAAGTTTAATTAAAAAGCTAGATGAAAATCCAGAATTTAATAAAAACTTTATAGAGTTAGAAAAAAGAGATCTAAACTATTATTACATAGATATGCTTTTAAAGCATCAAAGAATGCACAGGTACTTTGCAAAAGATTCTCTTTATACAGTATCTAATAGTTTTTTAAAAGAAACAGAAAGTTTGTCTTATGAACTAGAGGAGGATTATAAATATTCACAAACATATCAAAATCTGGTTAGAGGACATTATCAAAATATAGCAAAAAAAGCGAGTGAAAAAGGAGAAGATTATAATATTACTTACTTAAATGCTTTAGGAACTAATAAAAACGATTTTATAAGAAATTCTCTTTTAATAGATGTTGCTTCTGGCTCTATAACCTATGTAAAGGATAGAACCACATATTATAATAACTTTATGAAATTCTCTACTAATAAAGAGGATAAAAAAGTAATTACAGATTTGTATAATAATTTACAATTAACTGTGCCAGGAAAAATATCTCCTAAATTTACCAACTACGAGAACCATAAAGGAGGAACAACCTCTTTAGAAGATTTTAAAGGTAAATATGTGTATATAGATGTTTGGGCTACTTGGTGTGGACCTTGTTTATATGAGGTTCCTTATTTACAAGAAGTAGAAAAACAATACCACGGTAAAAATATAGAGTTTGTAAGTATTTCTGTAGACGCAGATAAGGACCACGATAAGTGGAAACAAATGGTTACAGATAAAAAAATGGGAGGTGTACAGTTGTATGCAGACAATTCTTTTGATTCAGATTTCGCAAAAGATTATATTATAAAAGCTATACCTAAGTTTATTTTAATAGATCCAGAAGGAAAAATTGTGAAAAGCAATGCACCAAGACCTTCAGATAAAAAACTAATAGATTTATTAGAAGAACTAGGAGTTTAGCTACATTTTTTTAAAAATTAAAACGCCTATAGAAATTTTTATTCTATAGGCGTTTTATGTATTTAATAGCTTTAGTTAAAAATCAATTTTTAAACCAATAGGGCAGTGGTCAGATCCCATAATGTCAGAGAAAATGGTTACCTCTTTTATTTTATCTTTAATAGATTTACTAACTAAAAAATAATCTATGCGCCACCCAGTATTACGTTCTCTAGACTTAAAACGGTAACTCCAAAATGTATAGGCAACTTCATCAGGATGTAGTAGTCTAAAAGAATCTACAAATCCATCAGCAATAAAATTATCCATACCATCAATTTCGGTTTGCGTATAGCCAGCAGTTTTATTATAGTTGCTTTTATCGTTTTTTAAATCTATGGCTGTGTGTGCAACATTAAAATCTCCACAAGCAATAACAGGTTTTTTCTTTTCCAAGTCTTTTAAATAGCTCAAAAAGTCTTTATCCCATTGTTTCCTGTAGTCTAACCTATCTAATTTCTGCCCAGAATTAGGTACGTAAACATTTACCAAGTAAAAATTTTCATACTCAGTACAAAGGACTCTGCCTTCTGTATCATGTTCTTCTATACCAATATTCGCCTTAACAGTAATAGGTTCTGTACTGCTTAATGTTGCAGTACCAGAGTACCCTTTTTTATCAGCAGAATTAGACGCTAAATTAAAGTTTTCTAATGGAGAAAGAGCCTTGGCAACCTCATTGTCTTGTGCTTTAGTTTCTTGTAAACAAAGAATATCTGGTTTCATAGATTTTACAGATTCAAAAAACTCTTTTTTTACAACAGCACGTACACCATTTACATTCCAAGATACTATATGCATTAGTTTATACTTTAGGGTTTAAAATAGAATATTATATTTCTAGGTTGAAATTAAAAAATTGAATTGATTTAACCTTAAAAATAAGCGTATTTTAAGTGATATTATTTTAAAAGTGAAGCAACAAGTGCTTAATATTGTATTTTAGAAAAATTGATTATGAAGGTTGACAAATTTGTATTGTTTATAATAGCTGTAATTCTTTTGGCATATTTTTTTCCTGTATGGGGAGCAAATTATGTCATAAATACAATTAGCAGTGTTGGTATATCTTTAATTTTCTTTTTCTACGGATTAAAATTAAGTCCGTCTAAGTTAAAAGCCGGATTAAAAAACTGGAAACTACATATAGTAATACAAGCATCTACTTTTTTATTATTTCCGCTGTTGGTTTTATTGGTTAAGCCATTTTTACAAAGTCAAGAACAAGAAACTATTTGGCTGGCTTTCTTTTTCTTGGCAGCCTTGCCATCTACAGTTTCTTCCTCTGTAGTTATGGTATCTATTGCCAAAGGAAATATGCCTGCAGCCATTTTTAATGCAAGTATTTCTGGCTTAATAGGTATTTTAGTTACACCCTTATGGATGGGGTTATTTGTTACTAATGAACAAGCAAGTTTTAGTTTTATAGATATTTATACCAAGCTAATTGTGCAAATAATAGTACCTGTAGTAATTGGTTTATTATTGCAGCGTTACTTTGGAACATTTGCGCAAAAACACAGTAGTAAAATTACCTTGTTTGATAAGTCTATTATCTTATTAATAATATATAAGAGTTTTGCATCATCTTTTAAAAACAATATTTTTAGTGCTGTTTCTGTTTTAGATTTAGTTTTGCTCTTAATTGGTGTACTTGTACTTTTTACTATTACTTATTTAAGCACAGGTTTTATAGCTAAAAAGCTAAATTTTAATACAGAAGATCAGATAACAACACAATTTTGTGGCACAAAAAAGTCATTAGTACACGGTACTGTTTTTTCTAAAATTATATTTGGTAATATGGCAATTATAGGAATAATGTTATTACCTATAATGCTTTTTCATGCATTTCAAATTTTAATTATAAGTGT
>NZ_JBDVAA010000041.1:0-12411 GCF_039943695.1 Cellulophaga sp.
AACAATAGCATTAGGGTTAGAGCTAGCAGATAGCCTTTTAACCATACTAATATCAGACGATTGTAAAGTGTTTACAACCATAGCTTCATCATCTTCTAGAGAATCTATACCATCATAATTATTAGGAGTAGAATCAGGATCTATTTGGTCTACTTGCGTAATTTCAGCAATATTAGTATACTCATCTGCTATACCACTTGGGTTATTAATAGTAGCCGTGTAACTAAATGTAGTAGTGTTTAAATCTTCTAAGTCAAAATTAGGCCAAGTAATTGTATTTCCTGTCAATACTCCTCCGTTAGTAGCACTAACAAAAGTGTAACCAGGAGCTAGTACATTTTGTAATTGAATATTTGTAGCGTCTATAGCTCCTAAATTGTCAATATCAATTGAGAAAATAATAGTATCTGATGGATTAGCAGAACTAACATTAGATGTCATATCTATTTCTAAATCAGAATAATTATTAGATGGTGCACTAGTCATACTAAGTAATAACTCTGTACAAAAACAATTAGAGTTACTTGGTGAAAACTCTACAACTATATTGCTATTTGCACCACAAAATTCTGTTGTTCTAAATTCTATATTTTCTTCTATAGAGCCACCAGAAGGAATTGCTTGAGAAAGAGATCCTGTATAAATAGAATTTCCTGTTTTTACACCAGATGCGTCTGCACAATATACATTGTAATTAATTCCGCTAGATAAATCTTCTGTACCTGTGTTTTCTAAACCAATAATTATATTGTAATAAGTATCTGTGCTTGTTATAACGTAACTAGCAGTAGGAGTATATGATGAAGTTTCTAAGAATCCTTTAGTAACTTGAACTGTAGTGCTAGTATTACCAGTAATTACTTCTGTATCACCACAAGAAACACCAGAACAAGATAAGCCAGATACAGTAACATAAGTGCTTAAATCAATATCATAATTACCTTCACATATAAAGCCTGTACTTTGGATGTTAAAATTATATGCAATAACATCAGTATCACTAGCGCCTTGTGGCAAAGCAATAGTTATTTCTTCTTGGTCGTTAACAAGTGTTTTAGAAATAAAGGTTACACTTACAGATCCTGTAGAGTTTAAAGAACCATCTACATAAGTTATACCAGCAGGCAAAATTACTTTAATAAAATCGGAATTCCCCGTTACACCCCCTGTTATATATGTTTCTGCAGATACTGTTTCTATTTCACAACCATTAAAACTCGGAGAGTTTAAAATAGTTGTATTAGTACTGTAAGGAGGTTCTGCTCCTGTAATTATTATTGGTTCTGCAGCAATTCTACTATTACTACCATTAGCCATACCGCCGTAAGGACTGTTACCTGTAACTATATAAGTAGTACCAGTGTTAGATACGTAATTACATTGCGGACTTAAATTTAGTCTAATTATAGCTATTTGTTCATCTAAACTATTAGAATTTAGTGAGCCTAGTAAGCCATTATTTGCAGATATAAGAGTGTGATCTAGTAAATTTATAGAAACATTGTTACCAACAATAGTAGGTGTTATGGTTTGTATATTTCCAGAGTTTTGAGGATATTCTATAGTAATAGAATTAATTGTAATGGCACTTATATCTCCGGGAACATCAAAATTTATTACCGGACTTATAAGATCTGCCTCACCTGCATTTCTAGATTCTAATATAACTTCATAAGCTTCACAAGTACCAACTGTGCTAGTAGGTTGCTGTAAAATTTGTAACTGAATAGCAGCGTCTACAGGTGTTAAGGTTAATATTTCTTCATTAAAATAAGTTGTAGCATCGTAATTGGTAGGGTAATCTATACAGTCATAGTTATGAGAAACTCTAATTTCTTTATCAGAGCTTCCAGTATAAGTACCTTCAAACCTAATGTTTTTGCATGTAACGTTACCTTCTTCTATAGTTCCAAATTCTATATAAGTAACTTGGTTAGAAGTTGTAAAGTTTAAGGGTGTTTCTGTACCACCATCTACTAAATAGGCGTTGCTAATGGTAAAGTCTAAACCAGTGTCTACTCATAGCCAGTTATTGTTTGTTTCTTCAAAATCATGTTTACATATTTCAATTTCAAAACTTTCAATTAAAGAGTTACCAACAAGTATTGAGTTGTCAGATCTTATTTCGTAATCTGGTGTAAGGTATGTAAAATTTTTAGTGTCACTTGTTGTTATCTCTTCTGGAAAATCAGAATGAGCAAATTCATCGTAAGTGTAACTAACTGTAAAAGGATTGGATCCGTGTGCAGAATTTGTTCCTGAAATATTTACTAGAAGCTCTGAGTAATCTCGAGCTCCTTGATCGTTATGTTTAAAGTTAGGTCCTGGTGTTATAGTAAGTATATTACCAGATAAAGAAAAATCAAATCCGCCATTTGAACCTGTAGGGTATTCATTACTAGGATCTATTCTTGCAAAAAAAGAACTTAGAACTTGAGAGTTAAAATGCATACCATCAGGTATTTGCACTGTTGCAGATTTAAAAAGCCATGTTGGCCTAAATTCATTAGGAAACTTATCGCTTAAATTAGAAAAATGAACAATACTAGCTGTAAGGTTTACATTAGAGCACCCATCAACAGTTCTATCTTTAGTTCTTGCATATATGTTATCTTGAAAAAAGAAAGCCGTTTCATTAAAAACTTCACAACCAATTTCTGTAGAAGTAGCATCTAAACTGTAAAATCTACCTTGAAAATTATTAAAATTATACAGTCTTGCTTTTTGAGGGAATTCATCTTTAAATCTAAAATGTAGCTCTACAGATATTTCATCTTCTTCAAAACCTTGACCGTATATATAGGTAGGTGAAATTAATGTTTTATAGCTAGATAAATCTACTGTTACAAAATGGTTGTTTGTTCCTTGTTTGGTTATAGTTGGAGCTACGGTTAAAGGAAACGTTTGAGGAGTACCGGTTGATATATCGTTAATAGTAATTGTTCCGTTTTCATAGGCAATAATATCATCCATATTAACACCATTTTCTGTAACATAACGCATCTCAAAATAAAGATTATCACGTTCATCGTTTACCATTTTAGCTTCACTAGTAACTACCATTTGATCTTTAGGCATATAGTAATTAGTAGCGTGCGTATTTGGGTCTAAAGTTACTCTAGTAGACATACTTGCATCTGTAAAACCAGCAGTTTCTCTGTTTGCATTAAAACTGGTTGTTGTTGGTCCTACGCAACCACTATTAGAACAGTGTGTTACAGCTTCAAAAGAACCACAGTGTAAGCTTGTTGTGTAGCAGCTACTTTCATAAGAAGATGTAAAAGGTAATTGTATATTAGAAGGACCGGTATATACACTACAATCTATAGTTATTGCAAACTCTACAGGTATTACTAGTTCCTTAGAGTTTATCATAAAATCTGCTAAGTTGGTTTCTCTAAATGTTATTATATTGCCTGTTTGTGTATATCTACTATCTGCACTAACATCTAATGTAATACCTGTTGGTACTTCTAGTGTTGCCAAGTAGCTGGTGTTTACATTGTTTGTGAACATTTCTACACCATTACATGTTGGAGCTTCTTCACTAGCTACAAAATTTCCTGTAAAGCCAACTCTAAAGACAGACCCTTCAATCATATCTAGATCATAACTTTCTGATGACCCATAGTTATATAAACTTTCTCTTTCTATATACTGAGAATCCATATTTTCTCTAGAAGACATTGTATCACTACCACAAGATGTTACAGACCAAGTATCTATATGTAAATCTATGTCGTTTACATATATAGAAAACCCTTCATTACAAGTTGGATCATTGGGATCCATCTCCATATCAACGTTAATTTCTGTAGATTCACCTGCTGGTAAATCATCATAATACCCATCACCATCTAAATCATCTAAACCTCCAGGTCCGTCTGGATCTGTTGTTAGATAGTTTGATGCAATGTGGTGAGAACCTAAACCAGATCCTCCAGAAATAGTAGAAGGCCAACGTTGAGGATTAATTTGGCTGCCTCCGGTAAATCTAAAGTTAGACAATATTCTATTTGTGTTATTATCATCACCAGACATTGGGTTAAAACCAACAGTAGAAAACCTATCGTCGTCTGTAAAACCAATATTTATATTAACATTATAAGACGGTGTACTGCTACTAGTATTACTAACAGAATATGTATAGGTAACTGGAGCATCCCATCTTGGTCTTGGGTTATTTACTTCTTGTAAAGTTAAGTTTGTAAATTCTTCAATGTATACTACAGAGCCAGGAATTGTAGCTCCAATTTGGCAATAAGTTCCGTTTGTACAACCCCATCTAGGGCTATGCCTTGAGTATTGATTTGCTTGGCAACTGGCTAGTTCTAGATATTCTTGTAGTATTATAGTTTCGTTATCAAATTTGTTATCTCCATTACCTACCTGACCAGCAAAAGGAGCATCATTTAAATTAATTAGATAAGTATAGTTATTTCCAGAAATAGTTGTTGGGTTTAATAAAGTACCATTATAAGATAAGGTATAAGTACTTATAAGTTCATCAGATATTGTAACAACATGTTCAAAAGACTCTATACTTCCGTTACCAGAATTAGTAATTTGTATAGGTCTTGTAGTAGATTCTCCTACATACAAGTTTTCTGTAGCAATGTTTTCTACTGCTAAATAAGCTCTTTGTAATGAGTAAGAGTTTATGGTTAAATCGTTATCTGTATCAGATTCTGCGGTAGAACCATCTATATAGGTTATAGTGTGCGAATCTTTAAACAATCCTCCACTATAAGATAACTGTACAGCATCGCAACTAGCCGTTTTTTCAAAATCAAACTCTACAAAATCAAGAGCTTGCCAGTTTGCATTACTAGGTTTCTCTATACTAAAGGTAGGACTATTAAGATTGCTTATATCAAATTCAGAGATTGTAAATCCGCCAGATCCAGTTTGGTTGGTTATTAATAAACTACCAGGCTTGTAGGTAATGCCATCGGGTAGGTCAAATGAAATTTTGAAGGTATTTAAGGTCGATTGTTTTGCATATACACCAACGGTTGTTCTACCGTCATTGTTTCCTCCACAGGGACCCATATCTGTAGAGCTTAAGTCTATTCTATAATTACTATTGTTTATTTGAGCATTTACTACCGTTGTTGATAATGCTAAAATAAATAACATTGTTAGATAAGTTAAAAATAGTCTTGAAACTTTTTTCGATACAAGATTTTGCATAGGTGTGATAAGTTATAGTTAAAAACTTCATTAGTAATACACTTCATTTTAATTAATATTTTGGGGTTGCCACAAAACTATTGTAAGGGTTTGTGGTTAAGTATAATATGTTGTAACTGACTGATTAAATGTAGTTAAACGTTATTTTTATGTTGTATGGCTATTTTTTTTAGATGCCAAAAAATAAAGGAAGTTCTGTTAAAAGCACTTTTCATCGATGAAATACACTACTCTTAAAGGTTTAAAATGTTATTAAAAACAAAAAACCCCGCACAAAGTGCAGGGTTCTAAAATAAAGTATATGGTAACTTATTTTTTCTCTTCTAGCTTGTCATTAGAATCATCGTCTTTAGATGCATCTTTAAATTCCTTAATTCCGCTTCCTAAACCACGCATTAATTCAGGTATTTTTTTACCTCCAAAAAGTAGTAATACTACAACAACTATAAGTGCGATAGATGTGTAACCTGGAAAGGCTAACATAATATTTGATGAAATCATAATAATAAATTTTGAATAACAAAGGTAATAAAAAGTAACTATAACAATGTTAATATTAGTAATAGAATTACTTTTTGTGTTTATACAGAATGTTTTAGGGCTATTTAACTTAATTTTGATATTTAGAACCCTTTTTTTGTTAGGGTAATAAAATTCTAAAGTTTATATTTGTTTGTTATGGCAAAGGATAATAAAAAAAGAAAGGAGATTAAACGTAAGCTTTTAAATAAGTATCGTTTGGTTATTCTAAATGAAGATACTTTTGAAGAAAAAATATCCTTTAAGCTTAGTAGGCTTAATGTTTTTGTTTTAGGGTGGATTTCTACTTTTGTATTAATTGCTTTAACAACTGTCCTTATAGCTTTTACTCCGTTAAGAGAATATATACCAGGTTACTCTTCTACTAAATTAAAAAAACAAGCTACAGAATTAACATATAAAACAGACTCGCTAGTAAATGTTTTAAATTATACCAATAAGTATTTATCTAACATACGTATGGTTTTAAGCGGTGATGTTGCCAATAATAAAATGAATAGGGACTCGCTCTTTGAGCAAGTAAAAATAGATCCTAGCACAGTAGACCTTAGTCCAATTAAAGAAGACCTAAATTTAAGAGCACAAGTTGCATTAGAAGATAAATACAATTTATTTGGTAATACAAAAACAGAATCTTCTTTGGTATTATTTTCACCTGTAAGTGGAACAATTTCTCAGGGATATGATAAGGATAAAAAACACTTTGCGGTAGATGTTGTTGCACCAAAAGACAGTCCTATAAAATCTGTTGCACAAGGAACCGTGATATTTGCAGATTGGACTACAGAAACAGGTTACGTAATAATTATAGAGCATAAAGACAATCTTTTGTCTGTTTACAAACACAATAGCGCTTTACATAAAACTCAGGGAGAAATTGTAAAAGCAGGTGAAGTTATTGCAACCATAGGTAATACAGGAGAATTAACCACTGGACCACATTTGCATTTTGAATTGTGGAGCAATGGTACCTCTGTGAATCCTACTAATTATATAGATTTTAAATAATTAAGTTATGTCTTTAAAATCTTTTGCAGCAAAAATTTTTGCTAAAAGAATAGTAGCTAAAAACGCTAAGTGGATTTCTAACCCTGTAGAAACTCAAGAGCAAGTGTTTAAGCAGTTAATACAAAAGGCTTCCAATACTAAGTTTGGTAAAGACCATAATTTTAAGTCTATTAAAACACATAAAGACTTTGTTAAAAATGTTCCTGTAAGAGATTATGAGGCATTAAAAAATTATGTTGACGAGGTTGTGGCTGGTAATGCAGATGTACTTTGGCCTGGCAAACCTGCGTATTTTGCAAAAACATCTGGGACTACATCAGGAGCAAAGTATATACCTATAACAAAAGAATCTATTAAATACCAGATTGAAGCATCTAGAGATGCTATTTTAAGTTATATTCATGAAACAGGCGAAGCAGATTTTGTTGATGGTAGAATGATATTTTTACAGGGAAGCCCTATTTTACAAGAGAAAAATGGAGTAAAATTAGGTCGTTTATCAGGTATTTCTGCGCATTATGTGCCAAAGTATTTGCAGCGTAACAGACTGCCAAGTTGGGATACCAATTGTATTGAAGATTGGGAAACCAAAGTAAATAAAATTGTAGAGGAAACTAAAGATGAAAATATGAGCGTAATTGCTGGTATACCATCTTGGGTGCAAATGTATTTTGAAAAATTACAAGCGGATACAGGTAAAAAGGTGGGCGACTTGTTTAAAGGTTTTCAGCTTTTTATTTATGGTGGTGTAAACTATGAACCTTACCGTGCAAAATTTGAGAATTTAATAGGTCGTAAGGTAGACAGTATAGAGCTTTTTCCTGCAAGTGAAGGCTTTTTTGCATACCAGAATTCTCAGCAAGAAAACGGAATGCTATTACTTTTAAATTCAGGCATATTTTATGAGTTTATAAAAGCTGATGATTTTTATGAAGATAATGCAGAACGCATCACACTAAAAGACGTAAAAATAGGAGTAAATTATGTAATGATTATTTCTACAAATGCCGGTTTATGGGGGTATAACCTAGGAGATACCGTTCAGTTTATTTCTAAGAAACCTTATAAGGTAATTGTTTCAGGAAGAATAAAACATTTTATATCTGCCTTTGGTGAACACGTTATAGCTAAAGAAGTAGAACAGGCAATGCAAACAGCAATTAAAGCAACCGATGCCAGAATTAATGAGTTTACAGTTGCGCCACAAACAATTACAAGTGATAATGAGTTGCCTTACCACGAGTGGTTTGTGGAGTTTGAAAAAGAGCCAAGTGATATGAATTTGTTTATTGAAATAATAGATGAATCTTTACAAAAACAGAATAGTTATTATTTTGATCTAATTGACGGAAAGGTGCTGCAAACCTTAAAAATAGCAAAAGTGCAGAAAGACGGATTTAAAAATTATATGGTAAGTATTGGTAAGTTTGGAGGTCAAAATAAAGTACAACGTTTATCTAACGATAGAAAATTGGCTGAAGGATTGAAAGAATTTACTGTAAACTAACGTATCTACCTTAACAATATAGTGTTAATTTATGTAGATTTGCAATGAAGAAGAAATATGAATAAGATAATAAATACAACCAGAGCACAGGAGTCTACAAATGCCATAGAGCGTTTGTATATAACAATGAGACACTTGTTTAATAGAGGATTTTACAAGCCAATGGGTGTTTCAGGAGAAACACTTCGTAATGCATTGTTACAACTACGACCAGAGATTTATGGTTCTGTAGGAGAAGAAAAATCAGAATTAAACGGTTTAACATATGTTTTAGAACGTCTTCCAGAGGGGATAGAACAGTGTAGATACATAAATTTAACTTCAGATGAAGGTTATGGAGAATCTCACTTTAAAGCCATAATTCCGGCGAAAAGAAGAAGAGATTGTTACCGTATAGATGAAGATCAAATGAATATTGTAATCACCAGAGGAAGATCTGATATTTATGATATTCTAACACACTTAACTTTTTTGTTTATAGAGTCCGAAAAGATATGCAAACGTGTATTAATTGAAGATACAAAGAAAACAATAAGAGATTGGACTAAGTTAGAAACGGCTTTAGAGTCTGATGAGTTATCACAAGCAGAGTTAGAAGTAGCATTAAGTTACACTGCAAATATACTGGGAAGATCTTTTGTAGAGGTTAAAGCAATGCACCAAGTATTTGCTACAAAAGAAAACCCAGAAAAGTTTTTACGCACCATTTATTGGATGGGTAAACTTGCTATAGAGGAAGAAACATTAGGTGATAAAAGAATAATTACATTTAGTCCTGTTTTACGTGAGCGTTTAGGTCATCATATTCACGGAGATTTATGGGCATTAACCATTAAAGAGACTTTAGAGGCAAACGGAATTTTACATAGACCAATACACATTATTAGTGCAAATATGCACAGTGTAATGAACTCTTTATTTGCTAAAAAAGCATTGGCTAAAGAGTATCCAAATTCAAAAGATAGTTTAGAAATTTACGAAGATTTAAGTAAGTCTAAAAATGATAAACTAAGGGCTAAAGTTACAGCTTACGCTAAGAAAAACGGAATGATTTCTTTGAACGATACATCTGGGACAAATATTGATGTACAGATTTTTGATTCGGCTAAGTTTGGAGATAAAGCATGTTGTTTTGATCTTCCAAAAGGATTAAAAGACGATGAAAAACCTGTTATTTTTGTAATGGATTATGCATTTGGAGAACAGGCTTACGAAACAATAGATGAGCTTTTAAAACCTTATGAAAAAGAAGGGGTTAAGGAGTTTTTAAATGTTGAGTCGGTTTCTATCATGGGTAAAGCCGGAATTTTAGAAGGTGGCAAGGGCGATATTATGATTGCTACTGCTCATATTTTTGAAGGAACAGCAGACAACTACCCTTTTAAAAATGAACTTTCTGCAGCCGATTTTGAGGGGCACGGATTAAAGGTTTTAGAGGGTACAATGGTAACCGTTTTAGGTACGTCATTGCAAAATAAAAATATATTACAATTCTTTAAAGATTCTACTTGGGGTGTTATTGGTTTAGAAATGGAAGGAGTTCACTACCAAAAAGCAATTCAGGCTGCATCTAAAATACGTAAAAGTATTAAAGAAGATGTTAAAGTGCGTTATGCATACTATGCTTCAGATAATCCTTTAGAAACAGGGAGTACATTGGCGTCAGGAGGTTTAGGTACAACGGGAGTTAAGCCAACTTATTTAATTACAGATAAAATTTTAAAACAATTATTTAATTCATAATAATGAGTAACAACCAGCAACCACAACAATCCTCAGAAGAGATAGATTTAGGTCAGTTATTTCAGCTAATAGGAAATGCTTTTAAAAAATTATTTGCTTTTATAGCAAGTATATTTAAAGGAATTTTTCACGTTATAATGCTGTTTTTACTATTTATTCAAAAGCACTTTATAAAATTTGTAATAGCTGGAGTAGTTGGTATAGGTTTAGGTGTGTATTTAGACTTAAGAAAGCAAGATGTTTTTATTTCAAGTATGGTCGTTGAGCCTAATTTTAATAGTGTTCAGCAATTGTATAATAATGTAAGTTTTTACAATGAACTTGCCAAAGCACAAGATTCAATTTCACTTGCTAATGCGCTGAAAATCACTTCGAGTGAGGCTGCTAGTATAAGAAA
The DNA here is from genome assembly GCF_039943695.1 of Cellulophaga sp. NCBI lineage: Bacteria > Pseudomonadati > Bacteroidota > Flavobacteriia > Flavobacteriales > Flavobacteriaceae > Cellulophaga > Cellulophaga sp. The sequence goes on from NZ_JBDVAA010000041.1 coordinate 10,389, forward strand.
ATTAGAGATAGAGTCTTATTCAGATGATAATCAAAAAGTATTGTTGTTTGATAAGTTTATAAGGGAATTAGACTCTACAACTGTCAAAAATTTAGATTTTGAAGCTTACCTAGAAAACTTTAATACGTTTGACGCTCGCTTTCACAAAATAAACTTAGTTAGTACAAATAGTATTGTTGCTAAAAGAGCACAACCAGCTATTGTTAAATCAATATCTAGCAATACGTATTTTAAAGAGCAGAAGGCTACAAATGATAAAAATATTGGTTTTCAAGAGGAGATATACAATCAGCAATTAAATGAAATTATATCGCTTCAAGAGTTATATAAAGATGTAATGGTTAAAGAGGCCTCAAAAGAAATTGGAGGCACTAACATTAGCTTGGCAGATAATGGAGGAGGAAAAAATAAAGAGATAGAGCTTTTAAAGGAACGAGATGAATTAAAGCAGAAAATAGTAGCTTTAAATCTAGAAAAGGCTAATAAGGCTACGATTCTTAATGTAATTTCTGATTTCCCTACCAGAGGAGCTAAATTAGGAGGTATTAAAAACCAATATAAGTTTATGTTGCCTATACTTTTAGTGTTTGTATTACTTGTGTTTTTATTATTACTAGAGTTGAATAAAATATTAAAAGGTTACTCAAAAAAATAATGCACATACTAATTACAGGAGGGGCGGGTTTTATTGGATCTCATGTAGTTAGGAGATTTGTCCAGACGTATCCTAAATATCATATTTATAATCTAGATGCCCTGACGTATGCAGGTAATTTAGAAAATTTATCAGATATAGAAGGGTTGGCAAATTATACGTTTATAAAGGGTGATATTACAAATGAGAATTTTATTCAAGATATATTTAAAAAATATAATTTTGATGGAGTTGTACATTTAGCTGCAGAGTCGCACGTAGATAGGTCTATTACAGACCCTATGGCTTTTGTGAAAACAAACGTTATGGGAACGGTAAATTTGCTTAATGCTGCCAGAGATTGTTGGAAAAATGACTTGAAAAGTAAACGATTTTATCACATAAGTACTGATGAAGTATACGGTGCTTTAGGGGAATCTGGTTTATTTACAGAGTCTACGGCGTACGATCCTAATTCGCCATATTCAGCATCAAAAGCAAGTTCAGACCATTTTGTAAGAGCATACGGAGAAACGTATAAGTTACCTTATGTAATTACCAATTGCTCTAACAATTATGGGCCAAATCATTTTCCTGAAAAGCTAATTCCATTATTTATTAATAACATAATTCATAAAAATAAATTGCCAATTTATGGAGATGGTAATTATACTAGAGATTGGCTGTATGTAATAGATCATGCCAGAGCAATTGACTTGGTTTTTCATGAAGGCAAAAATGCAGAAACTTATAATATAGGCGGATTTAACGAATGGAAAAATATCGATTTAGTAAAACTATTGTGCAAGCAGATGGACTCTAAATTGAAAAGACCTATTGGAGAGAGTGAAAAATTGATTACTTACGTTAAAGATAGACCAGGGCACGATTTACGGTATGCTATAGACGCATCAAAAATTAATAAGGAATTGGGTTGGGAACCATCTGTAACTTTTGAAGAAGGTTTAGAAAAAACTGTAGATTGGTATTTACAAAATGAAGAATGGCTAGAAAGTGTAACTTCTGGTGCATATCAGGATTATTATAAAAAACAGTACAATTAAATAAAAATTATGAAAGGTATAATACTTGCAGGAGGGTCTGGTTCTAGATTGCATCCACTTACATTGAGCGTAAGTAAGCAATTAATGCCTATTTATGACAAACCAATGATTTACTACCCGCTTTCTACATTAATGTATGCGGGTATAAAAGAGATTTTAATTATATCTACACTTAAAGATTTGCCTTTATTTAAAGGTTTATTGGGTGATGGGACTAAGTATGGTTGTAGCTTTCAGTATGCTGTTCAAGAACAACCAAATGGTTTAGCAGAAGCTTTTATTATAGGAGAGGAATTTATAGGAGATGACAAAGTGGCTCTTGTTT
>NZ_JBDVAA010000042.1:0-3335 GCF_039943695.1 Cellulophaga sp.
TACAGTGCCTGGTCCCCACCAAACATTGTTTAAATCCTACAAGCTATGAAAAAAGTTTTAGCCACTCTTGGCTCAGTATTTAACGCGTTATGTTGCGGAATTTTTGGTCATTATTATACGGTAACAAAAAAAGTAACATCTCATATAAATGAGTACGAGTGCATACATTGCAAAAAACAAGTAACTACAGACGTAACCGGTAATTTGTCTGAGCTAACCCCAGAGTTAGAAGACATTAACAATACATTACAAAAAGTATACAGAAAAAAACACCAACACGCACCGCAGCACGCGGCTTAGTGTTATTGTTCTTCAGTAAGTGAATTCCAGCCCTGTGCGGTAATCGGAATTTTAGTATTATTCCTAGAAATTAAGTGAACTCCTTCATTCTTATCTGTCATATGCCCTACGACAGTTAAGTTAGGGTTACCTTTTATTTTTGGGAATTCTTTTTGGTCTATAGTAAACAATAACTCGTAATCTTCGCCGCCGCCTAATGCAACAGTAGTACTGTTTACTTTAAACTCTTCACAAGAGCTAATTACAGTTGGGTCTAACGGTATTTTGTCTTCGTACAAATTACAACCAACATTACTTTGGTCGCATAAATGTAAAATTTCTGAAGATAAACCATCGCTAATATCTATCATAGACGTTGGTTTAACACCTAAGGCATCTAGTAAAGGAACAATATCTTTACGAGCCTCTGGTTTTAATTGTCTTTCTACAATATATGTATACATAGATAGGTCTGGGTTGCTGTTTGGGTTTACTTTAAAAACCTCTTTTTCGCGTTCTAAAACCTGTAACCCCATATATGCAGCACCTAAATCTCCTGTAACAACAAGTAAATCGTTTGGTTTTGCTCCGTTTCTGTATACTAAGTTTTCTTCATTAGCTTGTCCAATTGCGGTAACACTAATAAGCATTCCTTTAGTAGATGAGGTAGTGTCGCCACCAATTAAATCTACATTGTACGTTTTTGCAGCTAATGCAATACCACTATATAACTCCTCTAAAGCCTCTAACGGAAACCTGTTAGATACAGCAATAGAAACTGTAATTTGTGTAGCGGTAGCATTCATTGCATATATGTCTGATAAGTTTACCATAACCGCCTTGTAGCCCAAGTGTTTTAGGGGTACGTAGCTAAGATCAAAATGTACGCCTTCTACCAATAAATCTGTAGAAACTACCATTTTTTTATCTTCAAGGTCTAAAACAGCAGCATCATCACCAATACCTTTTAGGGTAGATTTTTGCTTTATGGCAAAGTCCTTAGTAAGGTGATTAACTAAACCAAACTCGCCTAATTCTTCAAGAGATGTTCTCTTTGGATTTTTATCGTCTAACATACTGCAAAAATAATAAGGATATTGTACAAAATGTGTTTTTTACACATAAAAGAATCTTAATATACTTTAACTTTTATAGCAAATAGAGAAATCTTATATTATCATTCGTTATAATAATGTTAGGAAGTATGGTAAAACCCTACTTATACACTATATTTGTAAATTGTTTAGAACTAAACCAAATAAAATTTGAGTGGAGGTCTAATTTAAATTAAGATTAGTATGATAAAAGTCTCAGAAACAGCAAAGAAGAGGGTCGTAGATTTGATGACCGAAGGTGGCTTTGATGCTGAAAAAGATTTTGTACGTGTTGGCGTAAAAAGCGGTGGATGCAGTGGTTTATCTTACGAGTTAGATTTTGATAAAACTACCGGAGAAACAGATAAAGTTTTTGAAGATAACGCAGTACGAATTGTTGTAGATAAAAAAAGTTTTTTATATCTAGTAGGAACTACTTTGGAGTATTCTGGAGGATTAAACGGAAAAGGTTTTGTGTTTAATAACCCAAATGCACAAAGAACATGTGGTTGTGGTGAAAGTTTTTCGCTATAACGAAACTGAAAATAGAAAAAATGAAACAATGAGGTAAAGTTGCTTTAGCAAAATTACACCATTGGTAAATTGAAGAAAATGGCATATACAGAAGAAGAGTTAAAGAAAGAGCTAGAAACCAAAGAATACGAATACGGTTTTTATACAGACATAGAATCTGATACTTTTCCTATAGGATTAAGTGAAGAAATTGTGATCGCTATTTCTAAAAAGAAAAATGAGCCACAATGGATGACAGACTGGCGAATTGAAGCGTATCGTGTTTGGGAAAAAATGGAAGAACCAGATTGGGCAAATGTTCATTATGAGAAACCAGATTTTCAGGCTATTAGCTATTACTCTGCTCCTAAAAAGGCAGATCCTAACAAAACGCTAGAGGATGTAGATCCAGAGTTGTTAGAAATGTACAAGAAATTAGGTATTTCTGTAGATGAACAAAAGAAACTGCAAAATGTTGCTGTAGATATTGTTGTAGATTCTGTTTCTGTTGCTACTACTTTTCAAAAAACATTAGCAGAAAAAGGTATTATTTTTATGCCAATTTCTGAAGCTATACAAGAACATCCAGAATTGGTGCGTAAGTATATGGGTACTGTAGTGCCAACTACAGATAATTTTTATGCTGCACTAAACTCAGCTGTTTTTACAGATGGGTCTTTCTGTTACATTCCTAAAGGTGTACGTTGCCCAATGGAGCTATCTACTTATTTTAGAATTAACCAAGCAGGTACAGGTCAGTTTGAGCGTACTTTGGTTGTTGCAGATGAAGGTAGTTATGTAAGTTACTTAGAGGGTTGTACTGCACCATCTAGAGATGAAAACCAATTACACGCAGCCGTTGTAGAGTTAATTGCAATGGATGATGCAGAAATTAAATACTCTACCGTACAAAACTGGTTCCCTGGGAACAAAGAGGGTAAAGGTGGTGTTTATAATTTTGTAACTAAAAGAGCTTTATGTGAGAAAAACGCAAAAGTATCTTGGACACAAGTAGAAACTGGTTCTGCAGTAACATGGAAATATCCTTCATGTATTTTAAAAGGAGATAATTCTATTGGAGAATTTTATTCTATTGCTGTAACAAATAACTATCAGCAAGCAGATACAGGTACAAAAATGATTCACTTAGGTAAAAACACTAGAAGTACTATTATTTCTAAAGGTATATCTGCAGGTAAATCTCAAAATAGCTATCGTGGTTTAGTACAAGTTAGTAGCCGTGCAGACAATGCACGTAACTTTTCTCAGTGCGATTCTCTTTTAATGGGTAATGAGTGTGGTGCACATACGTTCCCATACATAGAGGCTAAAAACAAATCTGCAATGATAGAGCATGAGGCTACAACAAGTAAAATTGGTGAAGACCAAATTTTTTACTGTAACCAACGTGGTATAGATACAGAAAAAGCAATTGCATTAATTGTAAAC
>NZ_JBDVAA010000043.1:0-1292 GCF_039943695.1 Cellulophaga sp.
AAGTAATTACAGGGTATGCAAGAGCCATAAAACTTGGCTTTGCAGAAATAGAATCTATTTTATCTTTTGCTTTATATATCTCATCATTAAAGTGTGTTCCTAGTGTAGATGCTAAATGTCCGCCTGCGGAAAAACCTAATATACCTAGTTCTTCAGAATTTATATTCCATTTTTTTGCATTGCTACGCACAAGTCTTATTGCTCTTTGAGCGTCTTGCAAAGGAGCATTAGAGCCTACCTTTAAAGATTTAGAATTTGGCAACCTGTATTTTACAAGTATACCTGCTATACCTTTAGTATTTAAAAATTTAGCAATATTTATACCTTCCCAGTCATAAGCAATAAACCCATAACCTCCTCCTGGAAAAATTACAACAGCCTTTCCGTTTGCAATTTCTTTTTTAGGCAAGTAAACTTCTATTGTAGGTTTTTGAACATTGCTAACTTTTATAATTTTATCTGTAACTACTTTCTCTACCTCCTTAGTTACTTTTTGATTAGGAATTTGATCATTCCATAATGGTAAAATTATATTTTGAGAATATGTATTTACACAAAAGAACAGAAATACTGTTGCTGTAAAAAGTAACTTTTTCATACGTATAATTATTTATTTACAATCCCATTTAAAGTTAGCCACTTTGGCATTAGACATAGCGGATAAATTGTAATGCCACCACTCTGTACGTATAGACCAAAAACCGTGTTTTTCCATTGTTTCTTTTAACAACTTTCGGTTGGCTAAAATTTCTTCTGGTAAATTGGTATTATCGTGATATGCTTTTTTACCAAAAAAATCAAAATCTGTTCCCATATCTACTTCTACACCATCTAATGTCTCTAGTGTAATATCTACAGCACCACCTTTATTGTGTATAGACCCTTTTTTAGGGTTTGCAACATATTGCGGGTTTGGTACAATCTTCCACATTTTATATTGTACAGAATTTGGTCTGTAACAATCAAAAAACTTAATACGGTATCCAAGCTTTATAAAATCTGAATTAGCTGCTAAAAGTGCTTTAGCTGTTTTTGCACGAGTGTAACACTCTGGACAATCATATACTTTTTCTTTTAAAAAATTATTAGTAGTTGCATATCTCAAATCATAAGCAAAATCACCACTAAAATCTGCTATACGCACAAATGTAGTATCTGCAATACCTATAAGGGATTTGTACTTTATTTCTGTTTTAACTGGTGGTACAACAACAGTATCTTTTTTAACTAGCGTAGTGTCTTTAGTTATTGTATTGGTAACAGCTGTTGTTTTACTGTCTTTACAGGCAATA
>NZ_JBDVAA010000044.1:0-82193 GCF_039943695.1 Cellulophaga sp.
AAGGCTCTGTAGGATAAACTTGTTTCTCTAATAAAGACACGCTGGGTGTTTTTAGATTGATAAAAAAATCGCCCTAAAAAAGAAAAGAAAAATAAAGAACATTAAAGTAGCGATAAAATGCTTAAAATTAAAGATTTACACGCCAATGTTGATGGCAAAGAAATACTAAGAGGAATTAATTTAGAGGTTGGTGCTGGTGAGGTACATGCTATTATGGGACCAAACGGTTCTGGTAAAAGTACATTGGCTTCTGTTATAGCTGGTAATGAAACTTACGAGGTTACTGCAGGAGACATCTTTTTAAATGAAGAAAATATTGAAGACCTTTCTCCTGAAGAAAGAGCTCATAATGGTGTTTTCTTATCATTTCAGTACCCTGTAGAAATTCCTGGTGTTTCTGTAACTAACTTTATGAAAACAGCTATTAACGAGTCTCGTAAAGCTAAAGGTCTAGAGGATATGCCTGCCAAAGATATGCTTAAGCTTATTAGAGATAAGTCTGAGTTGTTAGAGATAGACCGTAAGTTCTTATCTCGTTCTTTAAACGAAGGTTTTTCTGGTGGTGAAAAAAAGCGTAACGAGATTTTTCAAATGGCAATGTTAGAGCCTAAACTAGCTATTTTAGATGAAACAGATTCTGGTTTAGATATTGATGCTTTACGTATTGTAGCTAACGGTGTAAACAAACTAAAAAGCAAAGACAATGCTATTGTTGTTATTACACACTACCAACGTTTATTAGATTATATAGTGCCAGATTATGTACACGTACTTTATAATGGTAAAATTGTAAAATCTGGAACTAAAGAGCTTGCTTTAGAGTTAGAGGAGAAAGGATACGATTGGATTAAGCAAGAAGCGGCAGTTTAAAAAAGTATTAAGTTAATTTTTAGGATAATGTAACACTTACATTATTTATTACTTACTACTCAATATTAAAGAATATGGATTTAAAAGATAAATTAGTTTCTTCATTTTTAGCGTTCGAGAACAACGTAGATGTGCACAACCCTGTGCATGATGTACGTACAGAGGCTATTAAAAATTTTGAAACTAAAGGTTTTCCTTCAAAAAAAGAGGAAGCTTGGAAATACACTTCATTAAACAGCTTACAAAAAATAGACTTTAGCATCTTTCCTAAAAAAGAAAGTTCTTTAGAATATAAGGATGTTAAAAAGTACTTTATTCACCAAATAGATACTTACAAAATAGTATTTATAGATGGTGTGTTTAGCTCTAACTTATCTGAAACTACCCATGATGGTGTAGATATTTGTTTAATGAGCTCTGCTTTAACTAAGCCAATGTACAAGGCTGTTATAGATGTTTACTTTAACAAAGTAGCCTCTAAAGACGAGTCTTTAACTACATTAAATACTGCGTTTAGTAGAGAAGGTGCATACATTTACATACCTAAAAATAAAGTGCCTAAAAAGCCTATAGAAATTATACACTTTTCTACAGGTAATGACGCCGCTTTAATGTTACAACCACGTAACTTAATTATTGCTGAAGAAAATTCTGAAATGCAAATTATAGAGCGTCACCAGAGTTTAACTAGCAATGCGGTATTAACAAACTGTGTTACTGAAATCTTTGCAGCTAAAAATGCAATTGTAGATTATTACAAAGTTCAGAATGATGTAGATTCTGCTTCTTTGGTAGACAATACATATATAGACCAAAAAGATGGTAGTCACGTAAAAATACATACATTCTCTTTTGGTGGTAAGTTATTGCGTAACAACCTTAATTTTTATCAAAATGGTGAGCGTATAGATTCTACCATGAAGGGTATTACTATTATTGGAGATAAACAACACGTAGATCACCATACACTAGTGCACCACATAGAGCCAAACTGTGAAAGTCACCAAGATTATAAAGGTATATACGCAGATAGCGCTACAGGTGTATTTAACGGTAAAATTATAGTTGATAAAATTGCTCAGAAAACAAATGCTTTTCAGCAAAACAACAACATATTAATAAGTGATAAAGCTACTATTAACACAAAACCACAATTAGAGATTTTTGCAGATGATGTAAAATGTTCTCACGGTTGTACTATTGGTCAGTTAGATGAAGAAGCTTTATTTTACTTACAATCTAGAGGTATACCTAAAAAAGAAGCAAGAGCATTGCTAATGTATGCTTTTGCAAACAACGTTTTAGAAAGTGTACGTATACCAGAATTAAAAGTTAGAATTAATAAATTAATAGCTAATAAATTAGGTGTTAATTTAGGATTCGATTTGTAAAAATAAATCTGTTAGCTTAAAAATTATGCAGAAAACAACCCTAGATATTCAAACAATACGTAAAGACTTTCCTATTTTAAGTAGAACTGTAAATGGGCAACCTTTAGTGTATTTAGACAATGCAGCAACATCGCAAACACCAAAACAGGTGTTAGATGTTATTGTAGACTATTACAGTGGTTACAATGCAAATATTCATAGAGGTGTACACACACTTTCTCAAGAAGCTACAGATAAATACGAGCAGGCAAGAGCAACAATTCAGCACCATTTTAATGCTAAATTTGCGCATGAAGTAATTTTTACTGCTGGTACAACACACGGTATTAACCTTGTGGCAAACGGTTTTTCATCACTCTTAAAAAAAGGAGATGAGGTTATTGTTTCTGCATTAGAACACCACTCTAATATTGTGCCTTGGCAAATGTTGTGTGAGCGTACTGGTGCGGTTTTAAAAGTAATACCGATGAACCTAAATGGAGAGTTGGAGCTAGATGCTTATTACGAGTTATTGTCTAACAAAACAAAGCTTGTTTTTTGTAATCACGTTTCTAATGCTTTAGGTACGGTTAATCCAATAAAGGAAATTATAAATGCTGCACACAAAGTGGGTGCAGCAGTTTTAATAGATGGCGCACAGGCTGCACCGCATATAAAAGCAGATGTACAGGAGTTAGATGTAGATTTCTACGTAGTTTCTGCTCATAAAGTGTGTGGTCCAACTGGTGCAGGTATGCTATATGGTAAAGAGGAGTGGTTAAATAAATTGCCGCCTTACCAAGGTGGTGGAGAAATGATTGCTGAGGTTACTTTTGATAAAACAACCTATGCAGATTTACCACATAAGTTTGAGGCTGGTACGCCTAACATTTGCGGAGGTATAGCTTTTGGTGCTGCACTAGATTATATGAATACAATTGGTTTTGACGCCATTGCAGGTTACGAGCATGAGCTGCTAGAATATGCAACAGCGCAATTATTAACTGTAGACGGACTTAAAATTTACGGTACAGCGGCAAATAAAACATCGGTTATATCTTTTAACGTAGGTAGTATACACCCTTATGATATTGGTTCTATTTTAGACAAATTAGGTATTGCAGTACGTACAGGTCACCATTGTGCACAACCTATTATGGATTTTTACGGCATTCCTGGTACCGTAAGAGCTAGTTTTAGCTTTTACAATACTACAGCAGAGGTAGATGCCCTAGTTGCAGGTGTAAAAAGAGCTGTAGCAATGCTACAATAAAAATTAATTACTACACGCTAATTTGATAAGCACCTTTGTTATCGTATTTTTGTTTTAAATAAATTCTTCGGTTTTTGTGAAGATTAAAAAGTAACTATGACAATTAAAGAAATACAAGAAGAAATAGTAGACGAGTTTTCTATGTTTGATGATTGGATGCAACGCTACGAGTACATGATAGATCTTGGAAAGTCGTTACCTTTAATAGATGAGCAGTATAAAACTGATGATAATATTATAAAAGGTTGCCAGAGTAAGGTATGGGTACACGCAGATTTAGAAGGTGATACTCTTACATTTACAGCAGATAGTGACGCTATTATTACCAAAGGAATTATAGCTATTTTAATTAGAGTTTATAGTGGTCAGCACCCAAAAGATATTTTAGACGCAGATACCGGTTTTATAGATGAAATTGGTTTAAAAGAACATTTGTCTCCTACTAGAGCAAATGGTTTGGTAAGTATGATAAAGCAAATAAAAATGTACGCCATTGCATACCAAACACAATTAAAATAACAATAAGTATAGTTATACAAGTTATGAGTGAAGCATTAGATACACACAATTTAGGAGAGGAAATTGTAAAGGTTTTAAAAACTATTTATGATCCAGAAATTCCTGTAGATATATATGAGTTAGGTTTAATTTACGATGTTTTTGTAAATGAAGATAACGATGTTAAAATATTAATGACATTAACGTCTCCTAACTGTCCTGTTGCAGAATCTTTACCTGTAGAAATTGAAGAAAAAGTGAAGTCTTTAGATCTTGTTAAAGGTGCAGAAGTAGAGATTACTTTTGATCCGCCTTGGACACAAGAATTAATGAGTGAAGAAGCTAAGTTAGAGCTTGGCCTTTTATAATTAGTACTGGTTTTAAGTAGTTTTAAATTATAGTTTATGGCACAATCCAACGAAATAATTAATAGAGTAGCTAGTTCTAAACTGGTTACTTTTGACTTGGAAGACTACTTTCCAAAAGGAGAAAAAGTGCTTTTAGATATAAAAAATTGGCTTTTTGAAGGCTTTATTTTAAAAGAAAAAGACTTTAGGGAGCACATAGCAAATCATAATTGGGAGCAATACAACAACGCTTATGTAGCTGTATATTGCTCTACAGATGCCATAGTTCCAGGTTGGGCATATATGTTGGTTACTGCTTATTTACAACCACATGCAAAATACATTGTTCAGGGAAATTTGGAGCAGCTGTACTCTTCTGTTTATCAATCTATTATATCAGAATTAGATTTTTCTGTTTATAAAGATAAACCAGTAATTATAAAAGGGTGTAGCAATAAACCTGTGCCGCCAAATGCATACTTATGGGCTACTGCTAAAATGCAATCTTTTGCAAAAAGCATTATGTACGGTGAGGCTTGTTCTTCTGTACCGTTGTACAAGAGAAAATAGAAGTTGGTTTTTATTTTAAAGAACTATGCTTACATTTGCCATTCATTAAACCATAAAATAAACTATAAAATGAAGAAAATTATTTTAACAGCTGCGCTATTATTTGTTGCAACTGTATCTTTTGCGCAAACAGAAGAAGAGTTAAAAGCAGAACAAGCTGTAAAAAAAGATTCTGTAGCGGCTATACAAGCAAGAATTGGAGCTATACAGGCTAAGTTAGATGCTATGCCAGGTTGGAAAATAGGAGCTTTTGGTACTATTGGTGGTACTATCTCTAGTTTTGACAACTGGTATGCGCAAGGAACACCAAACAACAACTCTGGTAACATAGGTTTTACAGTAAATGCTTTTGCTAACCTAAAACAAGATAAATTTTTCTGGAGAAACTCTGCTAACGTAAACCTTGCTTGGGTAAAGTTAGATAATAAAGATAACCCAGCTGATAGTGATAAGTTTGAAGGAACTACAGATGTATTTACATTAACATCTTTGTACGGGCGTAAATTATCAGAGAAATTTGCAATTTCTGGTTTAGCAGAATACAGAACTACAATTTTAAATAACTTTAATAATCCTGGTTATTTAGATTTAGGTGTTGGTGCTACTTGGACTCCAATACAAGATTTAGTAGTAGTTATACACCCATTAAACTACAACTTTGTATTTGCAGATAACGATGCTGTTTTTGAGTCATCTTTAGGTGCTAAAATAGTTGCAGATTATACTAAAAAAATTGGAGCAGTAAACTTTAAGTCTAACTTATCTATGTTTCAAAGCTACAAGAGCTCAGATTTGTCTAACGTAACTTGGACAAACTCTTTTGGGTACACGCTTTGGAAAATGATTGGTGTTGGTTTTGATTTTGGATTAAGAAGTAATAAGCAAGAAGCTTTAAACTATTCTTTAGCTCAAACACCAGCTACAGCAACTTCTTTTGATGATGTAGATAACAAATTACAATCTTTTTGGATGTTAGGTTTAAACTACGCATTTTAATACGTAAAGTAACAATATAAAAAAAGACCGCAATTGCGGTCTTTTTTGTTTTTATACTTAAGCACTCTTTAGGAGTTTATGATGTTCGTCCAAAAAATTTAAGGACCGTAACAAGCTTGCGTAAAAAGCAATACTCCTATCATCTCTTTGTATGCACGACTTTAAAAAATCTTGTAAGTCTAAATAGTAAAAATTAGCTTTAAAAGTAGGTATGTGCATATTTATAGTGTTGGGATTGTAAACAGTATCGTCTATAACCAAATCCATCACTAATCTTTTTCTAAAGTAATCTATAGTAACATCTGTAGCATTATAATGTTTTTTAATAATTGCTATATGTAATGCTCTAGATTGATCGTCTATTCTTTGTGAGCAAGTAGAAGAAATTAAACTATAGATGTTGTTCTCTATCTTCGATTTAATATCTGAATCTTTCATTCTATTTTTTGATTAATTGATACTCCTAAATTACCAAATAATCGTCAAATACCTGTTAATCAACGGCTGTAATTAACATTTGGTCTATGGCTTTGTTGTGAAACGTTAAAAAAGTGTTGTGAAAGTTATTTATATTGATGTGTTAAATTCATAAAATTTAACAGAAATAAGGTTGTGGGAAATTACTTTCTTTCCAATTTGGCTCTTGTTTCTAGTAAATACAGGTGGTTTAAGTCTTTTATTGTTAGCTATTTGAGTATAATATTCTTCTTTTGTAGGATAAAAAGGATATACGGCATTAAAGATTTCGTTCCAGTAGTTTTTTTCAATTATTAGACTAATTATTGATATACAGTCTGTAATATCTATTAGGTTAATAGGATAATTGCCATTGCTTACTTCGTCTTTTTTTACCAAATGATAAATTGGGTGTCTGCCATTACCAATTAAACCTCCAAAACGTATTATGGTAGCTTTTAAGCTGCTATCATTTAAAAACAAATGTTCTATAGCAACTAATTGTTTTGCGGCGCTTGTTGCAGGTTTAGGGGTTGTTTTTTCGGTTATTTCTCCATTTAAATTACCATATACCGATGTACTACTTACAAAAATTACTTTTTTAACGTTTGCAATTTTGCATTGTTTGTGCACAATTTGCATCTTGTTAAGGTAGTTACTTGCATCGCCAGTTTTCATTCTTGGAGGAATATTAATAACAAGCACCTCTACATCGCTTAAAAACAAATCTAATTGTGTTGTAAAATCTTCATCATTTAAATTAACCAAAAAAGGATGTATAGACTGCTCCTCTAGGAGAGCCAATTTATCTTTAGAGGTTGTGCTACCGTTAATTGTATGTCCCTGCTTTTGTAATGTAGTGGCTAAAGGTAAGCCTAACCATCCGCAGCCAAATATTGCTATTTTATTTTTCAAAATTTTACTGTTTTTATAATTAGTATAGCATCGTTTAAAACAAAAGGCATTGGTATTTCATTTTCTGGTCTTGCTGGTATGCTAAAATGTTCATTAGTTAACAAATCATTAGAAGCTTCAAAAAAAGTAAGTTCTAAAGGAGTGTTAGGTTCTAAAATTAGGCTAATTTCTGTATAATTATTATTGCTAATATAATGCGTCATAAATTTGCTAGTGCTATCTAATAAAGAATAGTTTGGTAATGCTACACCATTTACAATTGCTTGCTCTAATGCAACATTGTTTTTGTAAATATCCAAACGGTTTACATTGCGTTGTGGCGTAATGCAAATTTTTAAATGTCTTTTGTTATTTATTAACGTGTCTTGCGTTTTTTCAATTTTTGGTACAGCTACTTTTTTTATGGCAGCATTGGCAACATAATTAAAGCTAGAGTTGTATTTACTGCTAATTGTTGTGTTGGCCAACTCTTTTGGACTTGTTTTGGTATCGTCTACATATTGTGCAGTCCACTCTGTTAAATAACTGTCATAAGTTGCCCATTTAGCAGTGTTGGTGTTTGCATCTAAAACATAAAGTAAACTGCTTGGTTTTGCGTTGTCTTTAGTAAAGCCCGAATTAAAATGCGCCATTGCAAAACCACCTAAACTTAGTATAAATAATAGTAACGCCAATCTATTTTTATGTTTGTAAAAGCCAAATATTGGAGTAATAGCAACAAATAAAAGTGTTGTTAAAACTGTGCTGGCAACTAACATTTTTAAACCTAGTCCTACAGGAAACATTTTTACAAAAGGTGCAAATATAGTTATCACGGGTAGGGTTAAAAAGAACAATAGGTATGGATTTGGCTTTTTTTGGTTACTAACAATTGTAAAAGAAACCAATAGCGCAAACACAGGTACAATAGTATAGCTAGCTCCTTTTAAATATACTGCAGCTAAACCAGAAATTACCAGCCAAATAAAAAGTGGTGCAACTACTAAATTGGGTGTTTTAAGTTTTTTAAACTTATGGTAAATATAAAAACAAATAGCAAGTGCTAATAGGGTAAATGCTGCAATGTATGTGTACCCGTTATAGGTAAATCCGTGTAAAATATCTTTGTATTGCGGATACATAACTTTTAAAAGAGTCCAACTAAAATAACCTACAACACCAGTAGTAAGTATGGAAATAAGTAAAGGTGCAAATCCAACTATGATTTCTTTAGCATCTAGTGTTTTGTTTTTTAAACCAAGTACTGTAATAACAATAAACAGGACTACAGCAATGGCAAACATTGGCCATATCCAACTAAAAGGGTAAGACACTGTTTTAAATACTGGAACGGTAAAATAAATTGCATCTTCATTAGTTTTTAAGGCTGATAAGTCTGTATCTGCAAAGTGATGTAACAACGGCATTAAATAGCTTCCTTGGTGTGCCAAAGTCTTTTTATCTAAACGTTCATAATTATCTTTTTCGGTATGATAGTCAAAGTGATCGTCTATAAAAGCAAAATTGAAACCCTGTATATCTGCATCTTCTCTAAAAACAGTTAAATCTGTATCATTAGGAAGCATTTTATAAATACTATAAGCTAAAGAATTTGCCACAGGATATTCTGGGTTAGCAGTAGTGAATTCTTCAATAAGTTTACCATTACCTTGGTTGGTCTCAATAAGCATATAGCTAGGTCCACCACTACCACGAGCCTCAAAGTTTAATACCAAACCAACGTCTTTTGCCCACGGATGTTTATTTACAAACAGTTCGGCTCCGTTAAGGCCAAGTTCTTCGCCATCAGAAAGTAAAATTATAATATCGTTTGTAGGTGTTTTATTTTCCTCTAGGTATGCACGTATACTTTCTAAAATAGTAGCAACGCCACTGCCTGCATCACTAGCCCCAAGAGATGAATGTGGGTTACTGTCATAATGAGATAGTAATAGCAAAGCCTTATTGCTTGTTTTGCCTTTAATTTTTGCTAAAATATTGCTGGCATAAGATAAGTTACCCCAATCGCCAGCAGTATAGCCTTCTTGTACGGTGGTTTTTAATCCTAATTTTTGTAGTTCTGCTACAATATAATTTTTAACATCTGCGTGTGCTTTAAAACCAACTGCATGTGGTTCTTTGCCAATTTCTGCAACGTGTTTTAATGCTCTGTCTGTAGAAAAATTTGTGAGAGCCGAGTCTTTATCAGCAGAATAGGTTGGCATTATAGCTATAAAACTAAAGTAAATGGCTAGTAGTAAAAGTATTAGAGTTAAAATTCTTGCTATTCTGCTCATTTTGTTGCGTATTTCTGGTTGTATGCCTTAAAATTATACAAATTTGATGCTTTTAACGCAATTTATTTAGATAATTCATTAAAAATCACTAAGTTTAAAATTAACCTAAAACCAAATATTATGGGAATTAAAAGCTTTCAAGGAGTACGGAAGACCTTAAAAAAAGAATTTGAGGCGCCAATATTAGTAGAAGATTATATGACTAAAAAGTTAATAACTTTTAGTCCAGACCAATCTATTTTAGAAGTAATGGAGCTGTTTACCAAGCACAATATTTCTGGTGGACCAGTATTAGATAATAACGGATTTTTAGTTGGTATTATTTCTGAGGCAGATTGTATGAAACAAATATCTGAAAGTCGTTATTTTAACCAGCCAATACTAAACAAAAGTGTAGAAAATTTTATGACTAGAGATGTAGAGTTTATTTCTCCGGACATAAGTATTTTTGATGCAGCAGGTATTTTTGTGCGTCATAACAGGCGTAGGCTTCCTGTGCTTAAAAACGATATTTTAGTAGGGCAATTGAGCCGTAAAGATGTGGTAATAGCAGCTTTAAAATTAAATGGACAAAATTATAAATAGCATACCTTATGATTTCTCTTAATTTATGAATGGTTTCTGTCCCCAGAAACCATTTTTTTTGTTTCATTTTTTGCTATTGCTTTATTTTTAACATAATATTACAAAATATACCTCTGTTATTTAGCAGATAAATTACTATTCTTCTTTTTTGTTGTCATTTTCTCAAATTTTTAGAAAATATTAACAATATTTAAAAAATGCCCTTTGTTTAATTGCCTATTTTGGCACGCAAATTTATAGTTAGGTCTAATTTGTGTATTTCTTGAAATTCTTTAAAAAACATATTGCGTTGTTCTTTTGCTTGCTATTTTTGGTAAGTCAGGCAAGCTATGTATTTCATACATATTTAGAGCCACATAATCATACCCACACAAATAATACATTAGAATTTAGTACGGTAGATTTTACACCTTTGGCTGTAGAGACAGCAGAATTTAGTACCGCTATTTATGACTGTCTTTTATGTCATCAATTTAAGTTAACAAAAGTAATTATAGCTTATGAAAATAAGCTAAAAGTAAAAGAGCCTATTGCAACTCACTACTTAAAAATAGAATATGTAGAACCGTATACATTTTTCTACTTATTAAGCAACAGCTCTCTTAGGGCACCTCCTACTGTAAGTTTAGCAGCATAATTTTTTTAAAAGAATTAATTAAGTGTCTTAGATACAATACATAGCTAGCATAGGTATGTGTTGTATCTAAACACCTAGTATTTATATATGCTATAGTATTCACTAAAGTTACTGCATTGCTATTTTCTTGTCCCATTTTTTTGAAAAAACACACAATTAAAAATTATAAAACCAACAATATTCAAAATGATTAAAACAACTAATTTAACTAAGAAATACGGTGATTTTACCGCTTTAGATAATTTAAATATAGAAATAAAAGAAGGCGAAATTTTATGTCTGCTTGGTGCTAACGGAGCAGGAAAATCTACCACTATTAATTTACTACTTAACTTTATAACACCAACGTCTGGTAACGCTTTTATTAATGGTTTAGATGTGGTGAAAAATCCCAAAAAAACTAAGCCGTTTTTAACATACATACCAGAAAATCTAATGCTTTATCCTACACTAACGGCTATAGAGAATTTAGATTATTTCCTTGGTATAGGTGGTAAAAGTTTTTCAAAAGCAGAGCTAAAAAACTTTTTAGATGAGGCAGGTTTACAACAAGAAGCTTTTAATAAGCGTGTGCAGTTTTTTTCTAAGGGAATGAGGCAAAAAGTAGGTATTGCGCTAGCAATTGCAAAAGGCGCTAAAGTATTGTTGTTAGATGAACCAACCTCTGGTTTGGATCCTAAATCTAGTAATGAGTTTGGTGAATTGCTAAAAAGTATGAAAAATGCCAAAGTAGCTATACTTATGGCTACACACGATATTTTTAGAGCCAAGGAAATAGGTACGCATATTGGTATTATGAAACAAGGCGTTTTAAAGCATCATTTTTCTAATGATGAAATTACACTACAAGATCTAGAAAAAGTGTATTTAGAAACAATGACTTTAACTAACTAAGCTATATGATACGGTATATAATTAAAAAAGAACTAAAAGAAATTTTTAGAGACGGACGTTTTAAAATTTCTGCAGCAATAGTATTTTTATTGGCATTAGTGGCGTTTTTTGTCACTTTTAAACAGTATAAAAATACAGCAGCACAGTATAACGAAGCTAAAGTAAACGAGCGTAAAGTTTGGGAGTCACAAGGAGCTAAAAATCCGCATTCTGCCGCACATTATGGCAATTATGTTTTTAAACCAAAATCTCCTTTATCTTTAATAGACCAAGGTGTAGATAAATATACAGGTGTTTCTGTGTTTTTAGAAGCACATAATAGAAACGAAGCTGCTTTTAGTGATGCTGCAGACCAAACAGCATTGTCTCGGTTTGGAGCATTAACACCAGATTTTATTCTGCTATACATTATACCATTAATAATTATTTTAATTGGTTATAATATTTTTTCAAAAGAGGTTGAAGGAAATACTTTTTTCATTCTAAAAAGTCAAGGTGTAGTAGGCTGGAAATTGTTTGTTGGTAAATGGCTTGCAGCTCTAATACCTACTATGGTCATTGCAACCGTTTTATTTGCCGTAGCTGCTATTACATTAACTAGCTTAAATGATTTTGGTTTGTTTGAGTGGAAAGAGATTTTTGCACTGTATTTTGTGTATTTACTTTACTATTTAATTTTTACTAATGTGGTATTATTTATATCATCAAAAGTAAAAAAATCTGGTATTGCGCTTGTAATTAACCTGGTATTTTGGGTTTTAGCTTGTTTTGTAGCGCCTAAAGTAGCCAGTAATTTGGCAGATGCTAAGTATCCTTACCCTTCTCACCAAGAGTTTAATGAGCAAATTGCAAATGAAAGCAAGCAAGGTTTAGACGGACATAATCCTTGGAATGAGGAATCGCAAAAGTTACGCATACAAATACTAAAAGAATATAAAGTAGATAGTGTACATAAATTACCTTTTAACTTTAATGCGTTTTTAATGCAGAAGAGCGAAGAGTACCAGGCCCAAGTATATGCTAAACATTATGGTCTTTTAAAAGAAAAAGCTAAAAAGCAAGGTGGAGTGTACAAATCTTTATCTGCTATTTCTCCATTTTTACCAACTCGTTTTTTATCTATGGCAATTGCTAATACAGATTATGAGTCTCACTGGGCTTTTACAGAAGCAGCAGAAGAGTATAGAGTAGGTGTACAACGATTTTTAAATGGTACTACAGAAAAAAATGCGAAATATAACGAGCGTTATGTTGCACCAGCAGACACTTGGAGTAAGTTGGAAGAGTTTAGTTATGAGAGTCCAACTTTTACAGAAGTCTACAAGCAAAATACAGGTGTTTTTTCTGTACTTGTAATTTGGTTTGTGCTTACAGCTGCACTATTATTTTTCACTAATAAAAAATATTAAAATGTTTAGATATAATTTTAAATATGAACTAAAGTCATTACTACGTAGTAGGTGGCTTTTACTATTATCATTACTACTTTTAATTGTAGTTTTATTTGCGGGTTATAATGGTAAAGAGAAAGTAAATGAACGCGTAAAACAGTTAGATAAAGTTGTTTTAGAGGCAAATACTAATGATGCTACAATGGCAAAAGTGTTAGACTCTATAGAAAAAGGATTGCAGGTAAGTATTAACCCAAGGAGAATGCCTAATGCTCCAATGAATGTTGCTTATAATTACCCTAGGGTAGCAGCAATACCGGCAGCACCTTTAACATTTATATCTACAGGACAAAGTGATCTTTTTACGCATTTTATAAAGCCAAGTGCGTATGGAGATAGTTTTAGTTTAGATTACTCTGAACTTGCAAATCCTATACAGTTGCTTTTTGGATCTTTTGATTTGTCTTTTGTAATTATTTACATTTTGCCCTTAATTATTATAGCGTTTAGTTACAATATTTTGTCTGAAGAAAAAGAGTATGGATCTTTAAAATTATTGGCGTCACAACCAATATCTATTTACCAATGGATATTGCAAAAAACAGCACTAAGGTTCTTTTGGTTAACCTTAATAACTATGGCTGTTATTACAATTACACTGTTAATTTTTGGGTATAATTTTAGTGCTAATTTTTTAGCGTTTTTACAGCTAGTGTCCTTAGTCTGTGCTTACATACTTTTTTGGTTTACCATTGTGCTGCTTGTTAATTTAGTAATAAATAACTCGGCTAAAAATGCCGTTAGTTTATTGGCAATATGGGTGTTTGTAATTTTAATTGTTCCGGCAGTAGTGGGGCAGTTGGCAAACTCGTTTTACCCAATACCATCTAGAACTAAAATGATTACAGAAGTGAGGGAGTTAAAAGAAGAGTTATCTAGTAAACAAGATAAAATACTAGATAACTTTTTAAGAGACCATCCTGAGTATGCATCAAAAGACGGGAATAACAATTATTCTTTTTGGCATAAATATATTGCATCTCAAGAGCTCGTAGAAGAGGAATTAAAGCCTTTAATAAGCTCTTATGAAGATCAGCTAACAAAACAGCAAGACTGGGTTAGATTGTGGCAGTATAGTTCGCCAGCAATACTTATGCAGCAAAGTTTTAATAATTTAGCGCATACCTCTACAAGTCACTATCAAAGTTACAGAAATCAGGTTTTTAAATTTTCTAAAGAATGGCGTAACTTTTTTAAACCTATGTTGTACGGAAATAAGAATTTTACAACTAAAGATTATAAAGAGCTTCCTAGTTTTAAATACAAGGCTCCTAAAAATAATTTAGTTTTATTTAAGGTGATAGTATTGCTTGTTTTTTCTGTGATATTTATTTTAATTGGTAGGCAAGTATATATCAATAAAATAAAAAAAGGAACAGTAATTTCATAACAAGTTACAATATAGCTTTTATAAAAATAGGTGTGTATTTTAATGCATACCTATTTTTTTTGTTTAAAAAGGAGTAGAGCTACTCGCGTTTCACAATCATATAATAATCATTATCTAAGGGTAAATACCCAAGGTCATACACAAAAAAGTAAGTAGTTCCTTTTTTGGTGGTGTAATTGCTAGTTATAAACTCAAAGTCAAAACCTTTATCTATTAGCTTGGTACGTGTAGTTTTAGTTTTGCCCTCGGTTAAAGTAAAACTATCTAAAATTCGGTAGTTTTTACGCAGCCTATTGTTTATGTTTCTAATTAGGTTTTTACTGTCTTTGTTAATTTTGTTATTGTAGGCATTACGGCAATAGTCTTCACAGAATTTTTTATCTGCTCTGCCAACAAGTTTTTTTCCGCATTCTAGGCAAGTAGTCTCCAAATTTAAAAGTAACTTTTTAATGTTTTTATGCTTAACAAGTTACAAATAAAACTGTTATGTTAAATTTAGCTAATGCTAATTTTATATTTTGTGAGTAAGCCAAACAAACCGTCTTTAGAAAACTTAGCCCCTTTAATTGCATTATCTTCTGGGTCTATACTAAAGTTATAGGCGGTGGTAAAGTCGGTTTTAAGTAATATAGTGTTACTAAAAGCAGTGTTTTTTAAGTTGCAATTATCAAAAACGGACTCTGTTAATGTTGCTTTAGAAAAATCTGCCTGTTCTAAATTACAGTTTTTAAAAAGCATTTTTTTTATAATTAGCTGATAAAAAGATGCTAGTTGTAAATTACAATCATTAAAAGTAAAAGACAATAAAAACGGATTACAGCTAGTAAACTGTACACCTAGTAACTTGCAATTGTTAAATGTAACGGTGTTAAAAGAAGTGTTTTTAGTTTTTGCGTTGGTAAAGTTACACTCTGTAAATGTACATTCTATAAAATTAACATCAGACAGGTAGGCTTCCGTAAAATTACAGTTTACAAAAGTACAGTTATCATACTCTGCAAGAGCCAGCCTGTTTGTTTTGTAGTCTTCCTTAGTAAAGGTTTTGTCAATAACAAGTGCATTCATAGGTTTTGGTTGTTATTATGTATAGTTTCAACTTTGTTTTTAAAGAGCTCTTTGTCTTTATCAGATATTCTATTTAAAGACGAGTTTATTCCTCCTTTAAGCATATTGTATTTATCTAAAGTAAAATTTAACTTTATAATGGTTATAAAAAGTACTTTTTTAGTTTCTACACTTTTTATATCAGAGATAGGAATTGTCTTTTTATTAAGAATGGTTGTTGTTTTTCTTATCCAGATAGTGTAGTCAGTAAAGTATACATTGTTATTGTTAATTGTACATATTATTTTATTTTGTTTAAACTGATTGTAAATCATTAGCACTAAATAAATTGAAATTATTACAGGAGAAAGTAATATTACAGACATAAATACCAAGAAAAATATAGATTTTGCATCAGTTATAGTTTTGCCGTCAAAAAAACTCAAAAACATAGTTACTGTCAGTGTAGATAGCCCTATAAAAATAAGAAGAAGAACAGTTAACACAAGCAATAGTGTAGCTTTTTCCTTTTTAGATTGATAAAAAACAGATGCGTTTTCTGACTTCATATATTGTTACTCACTTTTTAAAACTATTGCCATTGTAAGTGTACTAAAACGAAGAATTTTTAGGAATACTTTTGCTCTTGTTGCTTTAGTCTTTTTTATATTTTTTATGCTCTATTTTCTTTTTTTCTAAAATTGCATAAAATTTTCGGGGAGATATTTTTAGGTCTTTTGTAATTTCACTTACTTTTTTCTTTCGTTTTTTATACAGTTTTAAATTATCGTTTACTTTTTTATTAAAGTAATATTTTTCTAATTTTTCAACTATTTGTAATTCAGTTAAATTAGAATCCTTTGCGTAGTTATCAATTTCTAATTTAATTTTGTTAAGTTTTTCACTCATATTTATGTGTGTTAACGTTGTTGCCATTAGTTATTTTCTCAAATATGTTGATTCATTTGTTTTGTTTACGAATATAATTCCATCATAAGCATTCAGTAATTTTTCTTTTTCAACCATTTTTGGACTATAAGTAGAACCAATTCCTCTATACTTTATTTTTGTATTCAAAAATTCATTCATTAATTTATTTTTGGAAATAGAATTAAAATCAAAAAAAAATATTCTTAAATTACTTTTGCTAAATAATTCACTACTTGTATTTTTCAGTGGTTTTTTAATAGTGTATTTTTCTATTTTATTTTTTTTAGGATTTATAGCATAAAAATTGCCCGTTGCAAAATCAAAACCAATACTGTAATATTTTTCTCCATATTTTTCTTTTAAAAAATGACCCATTGAAAAATCGTTTGTATAAGTTATTTTATTCTTTTTTACGTGGAAATTATGTGTCCAAACAAAAACTTTGCTATTATTTTCAGATGTATTTATTATTTGGCTAACGTTTTCAGACATTCCTTTATCTCTGTTTTCCTGATTAAAATCTAAACGAAAATTTATATATTGAATTAAAGAGTTTTGTATTCCTAAATATAATTTTTTACTCTGAATATTAGTTTTTATGATGTATTGTTTTAATTCAAACATTATTTCTAAATGTTTTTTTAATTCTTCCTTTTTTAAATTTTCAGATTTTTTTCTCGATTGGTAATGAACTAAAGTATTTAAATAACCCTCATTGTTTTTGATATTATTTTTTTTGACTAAATCAAACATTAGTTTCGCTGAATTAGTTGCATCCATAATATCTACTCCATAAAAATTAAGTTGTTCGGATTTCTTTTTACCAATATTATATTTTTTCATCCATTCAATTAGCGATAAAACCTCTTCGTTATTCCAAATCCAATAGCCCATTTTACGTATTAATTTTCTTGGGTCAGCATCTTTTCCTTTTATGAAATTATCTATCTCAATGCAATTTCCAAAACTTGCTTCAATTGCGAAATTTTTCACCCCTTGGTTTTTTACTAAATATTTAAAGAACTTAATTTTTAAGTCAAAAAATTCTTTAGTTCCGTGAGTTGCCTCACCAAATCCAAATATTCTCACATTCTCAAAAATACTATCCAATTTATCACTTTTATTAAATTCGATTTTAGGGTTTGTTTCCTGAATTTCAAAAGCATTTTCGTCTAATATTTCGACAATAGAATTTTCTTGTCCAAAAACCGTAGAGTTTGAAAAAGTAATAAATATAATCGTTAGAATAATGTTCTTCATAATTAATGGCAACGTATTTATATAGTTTAAGTACTAAAGTTAACAAATAAATAATATGCAAAAAATCCGCAAGTCCCTACGCTTCGGGATTCTAAAGGAGGGGAGCACTAGTAATTAATTACATACGGTATTAGCAAACGTTATTCGCTAAATGTTCCATCTCCATTCCATTTTAAAATTTTTGTAGGTGTATCAAAGAATGGTCCAGAATCACTTTCTGATTTTTGATTTTCATATTTGATTTCTATATTTTTTCCTTTTCTGGGTAATGAAAAAGTAAGTGAAGGATGAAGAGATTCGTATTCTAAAATTTGTTTACGAGTCATTTTAGAATAAAAATCAGTAATTATTAACCTTTTTGTTACCTCTAAATTTGGATAATACTCTTTGAATATAGGTTTGTCTGAAATTTTTAGGTCATTATCATAGGTAAAAAATTTAAAATCACTTTGACCATAACTATATGTTCTTGTATTTCCACCATAAGTAGAGATAGCAATCAGTTTTTTATTTTCAAAATTCCAGTAACACATTTCAAATCTAATTTCTGTATTAATATTGGAATCGAAAGAAGTCTTTATTGATAAATAACCATTTTTTTTATCAATAAAGATATTTTGATTCATCTTACCATCCGATATTTTTTTATTTTTCACTAAAGATTTTCGTTCTTGTTTACCTATAATTGTATATTCTTCAGGTAACATATAAAATAGGTCTACTATATTTTGGCTATACGAACAAAAACTACACAATAGAAATAATGTAAGTATGTTTAATCTTCTTCTTTTCATTTTTTTTAATATTTGCTAACCTATTTGTATTTGGTTAGTAGAGAGGTTAAGCGCCTAATGTAGGACATGAATACAATGGAATATTTTAAAAAGAATTAGAGCTTTCCTTAGATACGTTTTCATGAAGCTCTTTTAGTAATTCATAAACTAGTGTTTGATTCTTTTCTTTATACCTTCTTATCCAAAATGAATAAACAAAAAACACTCTGTGGCTTAATTTACTCTCTTGGTCTTTATTAGGAGAGTAATTTTCATCAGACAAAATACCTTTAACCTCTTCGCTAGCAAAATCATTAATTGTATTCTCAATTTCTTCATATACATCCCAATAATTATCTGCATATTGGACTTGAGAGTACATTTTATTGGTTAAGTCGTTTTCGTACCTAATAGATTCATTATTTTCAACTTCAGTATAAGCAGTTAATAAGGCTTTTACTATTGACGACGCACCTGAGTCTTTGTATAAATTGTTGTTTTTAAATATTAAATAAAGTACTTGTTTTTCTTTAGGTGTTATAAGTTTTTTTAAGTTTTCTGGACTCCTATCTATACTACTCCAAATGTAATTTATAATAGAAAATTCGTCTAGTGCTAACCTTGGTTTTCCAAATTGTTTGCTGTTTATAAATGCTCCACTCCACCATATACTTGACATAATATTTGTATGATCAAGATTATGAGATTTAAAAGCAAATTTTATAAAGTTTTTGGTATTTATAATTGGAGTAGATTCATCAGTAAAACTAATTAGAGTTTCTGCATTAATTTGGTTTTCTAAAGTTAAAATTTCAGCGCTACTATTTTCAATTTTATGGTTCGATTTGTCTAAATCCCCAGATATAACATTAATAATAGAGTCTTTTGCTGTTAATTGTCTTTGTAAATTATTAATTTGAAGTTGTTGTTCTTCAGTTTTATTATTGCAAGAGTATAAAGCAAATAAAAGAACTATTAAATATAGTTTTGATATGTGTTTTCTAAAATTCATATTTTTAGCTTTTAAATTGTTCTAACTTTTATTATTTACTGTGTTTTAATTAGGATTGTCGTCTGTTAAATAACCATTAAAAACGTAACCTTCAGTAGCATATGTACTGTTTGTATTTAATTTTATACACACCCAGTTTCCAGTAATGTATTCATTTATATCCTCATTATAAATTGTTAATTCTTTATTTGTTCTTCGGATAACGTTAACAGCTTCTCCGTAACTTAATGTATGAATTACTTTTCCTTTTTTTCCAGGTTGATCTCTACAATAAAGACCTTTTTTTGCAGATACGTATTTCCAATGGTTTGTTCTTGTAAAGTTGAACTTGATATCGTTGGTTGATATATAATCAAGATTTAATGAATTTTTAAGATAAATAACTATTCCTCTACTGCTAATAGTATCTGATAGTTTTCCGTAAGCATCAGAAGAGTATTTTTCAATTATAATACCATCACCTCTATTAGAATAAAAGGTTTTGCTTTGGGAAGGTATTATGTATTTACTTGTAGAAGTTAAAGAATCTGTAGCTATTAGTTCTTTCCCGTTATTTCTTAAGAATAAAATTTTTGACTTATAAAATGAATTGTCTGAGTTATTTTTAAACCCCCAAAACACTAGTGCATCTAAAAAATTATCATGACCAAAATCAAATGTAACTATATGCTTACTCATAATAGATACTCCTTTTGAAGATATTATGTCTAAATCTACTGTGTTTTTTGTTGCTGTTTTGGCCGCACTAATTATAGAGGCTTCATCGTTTGCTAATATTTTTGTTTCATTGCTAGTTTGGTCTTTCTGTGGGCTAATGGCTTTTTTACAAGAAAAACAAGCAAATAAGAACACTAGGCTTAATATGTGAGTACTCTTAATCATAACTGTATTCTTTTCAAATTTTTTACAGTCTAAATATTAAGATTATTTAATACTAAAGTAACCACCAATATATATTCGTGGTTTTTCAATTTATATTCGGTGTTAAAAAATTAACTGATAGGAGAGTTAGGGAGTAAGGCCTGAGGTTAGTATTGTTTGTAGGTTTTATAAGTAAATGTTATTTTATTTTAAATTGGTCTGAAATCCACTTTTTAAGTAATTCAATCTTAGGGTTTTTCGCGATATAAAATTTTTCATTGATATTAATTATTATTTTATCCTCGTTTGGATTAAAAATTATTTTAAAATAATTTGAATCTTCATTTTTTCCTTTTATAAAATAAATAATGTAAATATTAGAACTTTCATTTAAAACATAACCTTTTTCAGTTTGATATTTTAACTCTTTGAGATTTTCAACAAATTTTGGAGCTCTTTTTTCTTTATAATAAGAGCTAGAAATTAAAGTTTTAAATTTATCGGTTATTATAATGTTAGCTTGTGTAGATTCATTTTCCTTAAAATAGGAATTAAAATAATTATTTAAACTGAAATCCTTTTTAAGATAGTTATTGATTATTGTAATATCTTTTATTTTGGAATCATATTCTATACACTTTGAGGAATTCCATGTATTACAATCTTTATCCAAATAAGTTTCATATGATAATTCTATAATATGCCCAGCTTTAAAGTAATCTGAATATTTTGGACTAAACTTGTATCTAATAGTACTAGATTTTTTTGTCATTTTAATTGAGTCACTTGTAATAGATTTACTTAGGTTTTTAATTATAACAAGACTATCTGTATTTATTTTATATATTTCTTTGTAATGCTCAATACTGTCAAGTTTTTGTTTTAAGTTTTTTATTTTTTTATTTTGAAATTGAGAATACTTTTTGACATTTCTGTAGTCGTTTGAAAATATGTATTTAGTAATTAAATGTGTGCTAATTTTTTCCTGACTGAATATGTTTTGAAAGACTAGAATTAGTATTGAAATTAGAAACGTTTTTTTTAGAGTCATTTTATAATTTTTGCTAACGGTTTTGTGTATGAACAGTACGGGTTTGTATGCAAGGAATTTCTGAAGGAAATTTAGACGTTACAAAATTGCACTAACCTTTGATTAAGCACTAAATTACGCATTATTTTATCCGATTTTGGTAACTGAACTTTGTGTTTATCTTGTTTCTATCAATTCATTGTTTTTAATAAAAACTTCTTTTAGATTATTTATCCTAAAGGGGATATTTAGTATTGTGTCTTTTTTATTAATTATTAAGGATGATATTTTTAAAATTCCTCCCTTATTTTTTAAGTGTTTTTTTATTCTATTAATATTTCCAGGAATTAACGGAATGTCCATACTAAATGAAATATTCATTGAGTGTTTAGGCAAAATATGATAGGATTGTTTAAACGATTTAATATAGTCTCTTTTGTAAGGAGTTAATTCAAATAAGGTATCATTTATAGCAAGAAAATCATTATTTGCTTCATTATTGTAATATTCAAAACTATTTTTGTTTCCTATGATAATGGTACTATCACTATTATTTTTTATTTTAATGTTAAAGGCAATATTACTTAATAAATGCGTCTTAACTTGCTGAACATATTTCTGTGTGTATTCATAATATATCAATTCATTACTTTTTATCTCTATGCTGTTTTTATTTGATTTACACCCAAGAATCAGTATTAATAGAACAAAAGCGTATTTATACATTATAATTATTTTTTTTCGATAACGGTTTGGAAACTTGGCACCCAAAACAAAGTCTTCCCTGTGAGTCTCTCATATCTATTGAACATTTCATTTTTTTTGGCTAGAACTTAAATAAGGTTTACTTTGATATTTTGCCTTTATAGCGTTTGTTAAATATCTTCTAAAGTTTTTCTCTGTTATGTGTTTGAAGCCGTCACTGGTTTCGTATGTGTATACCCTTTTTCAATATACTTTAGAAAATCACTGTCCGGTTTTCTGATTCTTATACTGTCTTTTTTAACCTTTAGATATTCTTCAATTATATTTTGTCCATTGGTTTTTAAAAATGAAAATTCTTACAGAAACATAAGTATTGATTTTATTCCAATTTTCATCATTTAGTTCTTTTTGGTTACTATACTTAGAATTAAGCCTAACGTGTATGTATATGGTTAGTGGCGTGTTTAAACACCCAATTTAGTAAATAATTACCAACCAAAAGAGTCCGCAAGTACTTTGGTAAGTAGGCTAAAACCTAGCAATAAATTATATAATTTGTTGTGGTACGTTTTTATTTTTCACTTTTTGTAATTCGGTCGAATTTTTCTTTTAACCTTATATAATCTTCTCCATTTAAATTCGTGGTTTCAAATTCTAATTTGTTCAGTTTCTTTCTAACATCGTTAGTTTCGTCCGTTTCATAAATATTCATTTTTCGGATAAATTTTATTCCTTCAGTTTCCGTTTTAAAATATGTTCTTGAGTCAACTAATGTTGCATAAGGTTCATTTTCCAAACGTTTTCTTTTATAAAGCAAAGCATTTTTTCCTCTAATTATTTCTCCTAATATAAAACCGTTTTTTTCGTAGAAATTCAGTTCAATATCCATTAATTCGGTGTGAGTGAATTCTACCTTTATTTTTTTGCTTTCTCCTGCTTTATATTCTGTCGTTGTAGATTTTCCTTCTTTTTCTTCTGCTATTTTAGAGTCAATCAAAACAGCGTTTTCATCAGTTTCAGATATCGATTTTTTAGTTTCGTTCAGCCAATCAGTTTGAAGTCCAAAAATGATAAATATTACAATTAAAATTTTGTTCATAATGCTGGTTTAAAATTACCTACAACGTTTAATATATGTGTCGCAGCAAGGCAAAAAGTTACCTTGTTTTTCGATTTTTCTTGCGCATTGATTGCTAACTTTTACCTTTTGCAAGCATTGCGCCTTACCAAAAATACAACAACCATTCGATTAGTCACTTAGTTGCTATGATCATATATATGGTGTTGTGTGTTGTTTTATTTTTGATTTAATACTTCTCCATAAAAGGGAAAAACCAATTACGGTTAATATAATTCCGCTTATTAGAGCAGAGGAGGTTTTAATATCAGTGAAAAGGCCACCAATCGAATTGAATATTGAATTAAACAAACCTCCGTTGAAAAAGCCAAATGGGAAAAGAGCGAAAACAAATATAATTGCTAAAACAGAATCGATAATTGACTGTTTTAGTTTCCATTTTAGAATTCCAATAATTAGCCCTGCAAATATTAATGTTCCGATACCCCAAAGAGCCGATTCCATTAGAAAATAAACAATACTTTCAGATGTCAATTTATCCGTTTCTTGATTTAAAATTGGTTGGGTGCTAAAATAAAAACGTTTAACTCCGGAGATTAATAATATTAATCCTAGAGATTCAATTATTACAGTTTTCCAGCTTAGATTTATACTTTTTTTCATGTACTTCATTTTAATAACACACAACGGCTCGGCTATGATTAGTACGGGAATTAAAAGTAGTGAACTTTCGATTAAGCACTTAGCCAAAACTTTTTATTTTGTTTTATCTTTTTCTTTATAAAGCCAAATCAAAAAGATTTGGCGGACTTGGTTAAAAGCACTAAACATTGGGTTAAGCACCAAATCCCGTATTAATTATAGCCCTTGTTGGCAGTAGTTTTTTATATTTTCTTCAGTTCATATGTTAATAATTCTTCTTTCGGATAATCTCCTAGTTTATTCCAAATTTCCACACAATCTATTATTCCGTTGGAAAAGTGAACTGTTAAATCAGCCAATACATTCTCATTTTTATTAATGAGCTCAAACTTGGTTAATTCGTGATTATGTTCTCCAAACATCTGTTCAAGTTGTGATTTAGACAATCTATGCTCTTCAATTCCATTTTCAGGTTTTAGATAAACATACAAACCAACACGAGTATGTTCAGATTCTTTTTCCGTTAATAGTTCTATTTGTTCAAGTAATTGACTTTCAAATTTTTCGGATTCGACAGTCAATTCTATTATTGTAGATATGAGTTCAGATTTTATCATTTAATAATCAGTCGCAATTATCAAATTCGGTTTTTCTCCGACTTCTATTTTTCTATAATTTATAAAAGCTCCACATTCCAAAATTGCGTTAAATAATTCAGGTTCGTTTTCTTTCAAGTATTTTCCGTTATCAATTTGTAAAATAGTTGGTTCGTCGGTCAGTTCATCAACACAGTCAATCCAAGCATTCATATTTTCTCCATAATAATCCGGAAAGTTCATTTCTTTCTTAAATTCAGAGTGGAATGTCTTCCAATTTTTTAATCTTTTTCCTTTGATTCTGAATGTTTGCATTTCGGTGTTTAAATTACTGCCAACGGTCTTGTATATGAAAAGTAGCGGGTTTTAAGCACTAACTTTTCGGTTTACAACTGACCTCTATTTTATTGTTTATCTTTTGTTTAAGCACTTAAGCCACTATTTTTTATATACTTTGTTAGGTGCAGTTATTATTCTTAGAATCTCATTCGTTTATTTGAATCATAAAAACCTTTTATATTTTTCCCTGTGTCAGACAGTAATTTTTCTATCAACCCCTCTTTTATTCCTAAAGTTCTATAAACATTAATTTTAATAATTGTTTCAATAAATATAGAAGCATATAGCAAATCAAATTTTTCAAATACTTTTTTATTGGAACTTCTGTGAACTAAGTAATTACGTGTTTTTACAATCCTAGTTATATATTCTTCTACGTTCCAATCTGAAGGTAGTAGTTTAGAAAAATCAGATTGAAAATCGTACAATCTTTTTTTAAAATTGGGCTCATTTATGTGAGCCAAATTATTTCCAATTAGTTCCTTAATATCACTTTTTTCGATGGACTCCAATATCCCTTCTTTTATTGATTTAAATTCAACTTTGTCAAATAACTTGTAGTTTTTAAAACGTCTATGAAATGTTTCTATAGAGAAACAATTATTTAAAAAATAATTTTCCCGACTTAGTTTGTTGTTAATTGACTTTTCTAAAACTAACTCCACACTTGTGTGTAGGTCTTTGTTTTCAAACCAATTATGAATTATATTACTCAAGTCAGGTTTAATATCTTCAAAATTAATTCTTGGATTCATTGGAGACGGGGCGCCTAAAGAATTATTACCAAACCAATATAATTTAACGGGTGGTTCCTTTCCTTTATAAAAATTTGTTTTATCAATATGAGTATTTCTATTGCTAAAAATAAATAGTATTTTTTTTAATTCTTTGATTAGATGTAAATAGTCCCAAATATTTATATTACAATTCTGGGATTTGATTTTAAACCCAACATTTTCTTTAATGGTTATTTGATTATTTTCACGCTTAAAATTTATATTGTTCGAAGAGAAAATTTCTATCGATAAATCATCAGATTTATAAATCTCAATAATGTCAATATCTTCAATTGTTAATACCTTATCGGTGAAAAGGTTATTATTTATTGACGAAATTTTTGTCCAATCCAATAATCCGGACATTTCGATATTTACTCTGTCAAAATAATAAGATTCTGGATTGTTGATGAATTCACCTTTAAACAAATATTCAGCACTATATTTTTTAACGTCAGCACCTGCTCCAGTTGACATTCCAATATTTTGGCAGTTTACTAATGTAACTTTTCCAAAACCATTGAAAACTCCAATTATAGTTTTTATATTACTGTGGCTTCGCTTACTTGAAGAGAATTCAATTTCTATTATTTCATTAGATATAGAAAGTCGAACAAAATCAATGGACTCATTTTCGTTAAAAGGTGAAACTATTTTTCCTATATAATTTTCCATTAATTTTTATACAATATTGCTAATATTATTCTCTTTTCAATTTTTCTTTAATCCATCCAATTCTATCCTCTGTTGGTGGTATAAATGACACCTTATTTTCGCCTTCTGATTTCCAGTATAAATGTTCATCTATGTAAGGAAAAAAGGTTAATTCTACTGTAATTCTTAAAATCATAATTGTCATTCCGATAATTCCAATAGTTACTTCGACTGGAACTTCTTCTTTATCTGTATACTCTTTTAATGGATACCAATCTGCGTGTAGAGAGTTTATATGAATTTGTTTTTTACTTAATATTCCCCAGGCTTTTCCAAAAAGTGGCACTTGCTTATTCGCTACAGATATTGAATATGTTGACTTAATCTTATCATTTTTAAAGTCATCCAGTGTTTTTGGGTCTGAAATTAAATGAGTAACAGTAGCACACATTTCTATTACACTTCTTAATAATATACCACTTTGTAACCTAAAACCACACCTTAATGTTTGAACAGAACTAATAACAGTATTTGAAGCGTTTCTTAATAAATCTCCACAAGTAATAAAAAGTTCTTCATTGTCGTTAAGGGCTTGTTTATGACCAATAAATAGTAAAGGCATAATTTCACTCAAATCAGAACTCATATTTTTGAATTCGTCTGCATAGATTTTATCAAAAGATTGATTAATTTGAGGTCCAATTCTTTGTAATTGATTTATAAGTTGATTTCTTTTAAAAATCATCCTTTCTCCTTTTTCTTCATCAGTATAAATACCAGCGATATCCTCTTTTGGAATTCCACTTTCTTTTGCAATCAGTTCTAAGTATTCATCTTTGTTCATAGTTTTTTTCGTAATTGCACCTAACGGTTAGTATAAAACACGTAGGGCAGAGGATAAGCACTACATTTGGGGTTTAACACTTAGCCTAATATAATATTTTGCTTTTATTTTTTTATTGAAAACGTCAAATTTTATATTTGGCGGACTTAGAAAGTAAACACAGAACTTTGGAGTTAACACGGAAGCCCTATGTTTTTTATACATTGTTAGCAAATGTTTATAGGTCATCATAGTTTTTAAATAAGCTCATATAGAAATATGCCATTTCTCTTGAATTTGTTATGTTCGTTACTATTCCAGGTGAGAAAATTAGAAATTCTTTTTTATTAATTACTATTTTTTTAAAAACTTTATAGATAGATTCCGTTTCATAATCTCTTTTTAAAATTATAGTTGATTCGTCTTTAAATTCTATTTTAAAATCTTCTAATTCTACTTCAAACAAATTTTCATTAGAGAGTGTAATAACTGAAGACATTTGCCTTAATAGAGAAGAATTAAATGGTTCTTTTGAGTTGATTTTTGTGTTTTTAGGAGTGTCATTTATTGCTGTCCATATTGCTTTTCCTTCTTCTCCTATATTAAAAAGAGAAATTAAGGAATAATTACCTTCTATATATGGTGTAAACGCAGTGTCTTTATGTATTGTATCTGTTGAGCTTAATATGGATTTAAAAATATTTATAAAAACTTTTCTATCAATAGAATGTAATGAGTTCTTGTATTTTTCCCAATTTAATAAGTCTGTCTCTGTCTTTTTTTTGTTAAAATTCTTCGCCATTCTTAATTGCACTATGGCAATATCTATTAATTCTTCTTTAGAAGGGTTGTATTTGTATCCGTGCGAATTATTTTCTTTATAATAAATAAAGTAAGCTTTTTCTTTTTTATTGTATTTAAAATATAAGACTGCTATTTGGTTTGTATTTGTTCTATATATGATACTTTCATTATCTTTATAGTATATTTTAGTGTAATTTTCTGAATGTAATTTTTCAAATTTTTCAATACTAACAGCAGTTGAATCGTTTGTTTTTACAATATGAAGTTTACCTTCATCTCCAAAAAAACCTTTATAAGGAATATTATCTTCAAAACCATATACATTATAGTTTGATAAATAACTGTCAATTATTAAATCACACAATTTCCAATTAAAAGTATAATTCCCTTGGTATGTTTTTTTGGAATATTTTAAAGAAACATTAAATGGTAATTGAATTTTTTTATTATCAATCTGTATTAAGTAATTAGGTGTTTTAATATGTAATTTTGTTTTTATTTCTTTCCAATCAATTACTGAATCGTTCTGTTGTATAATAGTTGTGTTTTTTTGTGTAATTTTTTTTGGTGCTTTCTTATTTGAATCTCCACAAGAAATAGTTATAATACTTAAAATTAAAATTAATAGTTTCATTTTTTTTTGTAATATTTGCTAACTAGTTAATAAACGCAATTTATTGCGTTTATTCGTCCATATTGGTGGTATAAACACACGTTTTCCATTTTTAGTTACTATTTTTCTTACAATATAAAAACATTTTTTATACTACAATTACAGAAATACGTAATTTCTAATTTTTTAATTAAATAATTACATAACACAAAAAAAGCCTCTAAAAAGAGGCTTCTTTATATTACTTATTATTCTCTATTGTGGGTTATTCGTTTAGGTTCATAATTTTTAAATTGTTCTTACAACGCATTACTCTTCAACAAACAAATAATTTAATTTTAGGTTGTTAAAGGCAGCATTAAAAGCAGTAATTTCATCATCTAACACCTTATTAAAAGCAGTTAGTTGTGTATTAATTTTTGCTGTAAGTTCATTTTTAACAGCAATATCTTGGTCTGTTGGTGGAAAATCGTCCAAACCAATTAAACTATTTATATGCGCTAATTTGTTGGTGAGTTTTATAGGGAAATTAAGCGGATCTTGGTTACTTCTGTTTTTTGTTTGGTACAGCTCTTTCTCTATATTTTCTAACTTTTCTCGCATTGCCTTGGCTTTTTTTACCAGTTCTTTTGTTGCTTCAGTATCTTTATATTGTTTTTCAAAAGCAGCAAGTTGTGCCGTAATTTTGCGCATTTTTTTAATTGAAGTATGTGCTTTATTTACCGTTTCATTTACTTCAGTTATAAAATTGTATTGTTTTTGCATATCTGCAACACTAGCTTCTGCTCTTGGGTCTGGCACAATAGTAAAATCTTTGCTTTGTGTAGCGCCATTAACCACTAATTGTACGTTGTAATCTCCAGGTACTGCTTTTGGTCCGTTAAAACTAGCCCACCAAAAAATCATACCTTTAAGTTTCTCGGCTCCCTTTCCGCGCGTGTCCCACACAAAGGTGTTGCCTCCTTTTTTAACTTTTAATTTCTTGTTTTTTTCTTTG
The DNA here is from genome assembly GCF_039943695.1 of Cellulophaga sp. Taxonomy (NCBI): domain Bacteria; kingdom Pseudomonadati; phylum Bacteroidota; class Flavobacteriia; order Flavobacteriales; family Flavobacteriaceae; genus Cellulophaga; species Cellulophaga sp. The sequence continues at coordinate 29,466 of NZ_JBDVAA010000044.1, forward strand.
GCCTTATTACTAAACGTAGCTAAAGTATCTCCTTTTTTATTAAAGTAGATAAGCTTAACACTGTCTTTTTCTTCTACTTTGTTTAAGTAAAAATGTGTAATTACACCGTTTGGATGGTTGCTTCCTGCTAATTTAGACGGTCTGCTACTGCTACCACCTTTTGTTCTATAAGTATCTTTTGGTTTGTATAATATTGATGTAGCATTTTTTGTATTTTCATTTAACTGATGCAATACAGATAAATCATCTAAAATCCATAAGCTTCTACCTTGCGTAGCAACAATTAAATTGTTGTTTTTAATTGTTAAATCTGTTATGGGTACAATTGGTAGGTTTAACTGAAAAGGTTTCCAACTGCCACCATCATTAAAAGAAATATACATTCCTGTTTCTGTACCAGCGTACAATAATCCTTTTTGTTTAGGATCCTCGCGCACCACACGTGTAAAGTGCTCATTGTTTATACCGTTGGTAATTTTTGTCCACGTTTGTCCGTAATCTGTAGTTTTGTATAAGTAAGGAGCAAAGTCGCCCAACTTGTATTTTGTAGCAGCTACATAACAGGTACCTTCATTAAAAGCAGAAGGTTCTATACTGTTTACCATAGACCATTCGGGCATATTTTTAGGTGTAACATTCTCCCAAGTTTCACCTCCGTTTTTAGATACGTGTATTAAACCATCATCACTACCAACCCAAAGCAAACCTTCTTTAAGCGGACTCTCATTAGCTGCAAAAATAGTACAGTAGTATTCTACACTTGTATTGTCTTGTGTAATTGGTCCGCCACTAGAAACTAGCTTATCAGCATCATTACGAGTTAAATCATCACTTAATAATTTCCAAGACTGACCTTCATTTTCTGTAACGTGTACGTGATTAGAGAAGGTGTATAGTTTTTTAGGGTTGTGCCTGCTAAATAGTATAGGAAAGTTCCATTGAAAACGATATTTCATACCATCTGCACCATAACCCATTGGGTTGTCTGGCCATACGTTTATAGCTCTTGTAGTACCTGTTTTATGGTTTTTTCTAGTTAAAAATCCGCCATAACTGCCACCATAAACAATATCATTATTTGTTGGGTCTACCGCAATATGTGCAGACTCGCCACCAGCGGTTTCCTCCCAGTCGTTATCACTAATAGAACGCCCGTCACTTCTGTGGTTTATACGTATGGTAGAATTGTCTTGCTGGGCAGCATAAATTCTGTACGGAAAAGCATTATCTGTTGTAACTCTGTAAAACTGTGCAGTAGGCTGGTTGCTGTACGTGCTCCAAGTAGCGCCACCATCATAAGTAATTTGCGCACCACCATCATCACCAATAATCATTCTCTTTGGGTTTTCTGGAGCTATCCATAAATCATGATGGTCTCCGTGTGGTGCATTAAAAGTGCTAAATGTTTTACCGCCATTTGTAGATTTGTGGTATTGTACATTTAGTACATAAACAGTGTTTACATCTTCTGTGTCTGCATACAAACGCGTATAATACCAAGCACGTTGGCGTAATTTACGCTCAGCATTTACCTGAGTCCATTTTTTACCGCCATCATCACTACGGTACAGGCCACCTTTATTTTTGTTTTCTACAATTGCCCAAACACGTTCCGAGTTTTTAGGCGAAACAGTAACACCAATAATACCTAATGTGTCTTTTGGAAAACCTTCGTTTTTAGAGATCTCTGTCCAGCTTTCTCCGCTATCTGTACTTTTCCATAAAGCAGAACCATCTCCGCCACTGCTTAAGCTATATGGTGTTCTTTTTGCACGCCACGTAGATGCGTACAAAACACGTGGGTTATTAGGATCTAGCATTAAATCTACTGCGCCTGCATTGCTATTAACAAATAGGGTTTTGCGCCACGTTTTACCGCCATCTGTACTTTTGTAAACACCACGTTCTTCTGTAGGTTTGTATATGTTACCTAAAACTGCTGCGTAAACAATGTTAGGGTTTTTAGGGTGAATTTTTATACGTGGTATATGTCTGCTTTTGCTTAAGCCAGCAGAGCTCCAAGTTTTACCGCCATCTTCGGTTTTCCAAACACCATAACCTGAAGATACATTACCACGTAATGTTTTTTCGCCACCACCTACGTAAATAATATTAGGATCACTTTGTGCAACTTCTATAGCGCCAATACTACCGCCAAAAAAGCCGTCAGAAATATTTCCCCAGCTTCTGCCACCATCTTCGGTTTTCCAAACACCACCACCTGTGGCACCAAAATAAAATAAGTTTGGTTTATTTGGTACACCAGTTACAGCTGCAGATCTGCCACCTCTAAAAGGGCCAATTAAACGGTATTGCATACTGCTATATAAGGCTTCTGGGTACTGGTCTGTTGTAGATTTTTGTTTTCTTTTTTGAGCAAAAGAAATCTGAGAAATGCATAAAAGCAGCAACAAAAACGTGCTGTTTTTTAAGTGATTGAGTTTCATAATGTTCTTGGTTGTAATTAGTCTCTCTAAAAATAGGTAAAAACTACAAGCCAAGGAAATTAAATAAAACGAGTGTTTTATGCGTTCGGGTTTTTATTTCTAATGCGTTTGTATAGTTTTATGCCTAGCATTAAAAGTAGTGCCAATGTAAAAATGCCTAGTACACCGTAAACCCAGTTAATAGCGCTCCTTACAATAACTAAAAACACCACAGAAAAAAGAATAAGCGTAGAGGCTTCATTCCAAATACGCATAAATTTAGAGCTGTACCTTATTTGGTCTTTTTGTAATTGGTTAACTATTTGATGATTTTTTAAATGATATAAAATCAATAAAAAAACAAACCCAAGTTTTATGTGCATCCAAGGCAGTTGTAAAAACGATGGGTTAATTATAAGTAGTAATACAGCAAATAACACAGCTAAAATTGCAGATGGCCAGGTAATAATGTACCACAAGCGCTTAGTCATTAATTTAAACTGTGTTGTTAGTATTTCTTTTTCTGGAGATGGTTTAAAGCTAGCTTCAATATGGTAAATAAATAACCTTGGTATATAAAACAAACCAGCAAACCACGTAATTACAAAAATTAAGTGAAGCGATTTTATATACAGGTAATACTTATCCATTAGTACAATAGTTTTATTTAGCCTGGTAAGCTACCATCTTTTTCCCAATTATTAACCCATTCTGCCATAACAGCAACCCAGTTTTCATCTGTGTTTAAACAAGGTATATGTTTGTACTCTACACCACCAGCTTCTGTAAATTGCTCTTTACCTTCCATAGCAATTTCTTCTAAAGTCTCTAAGCAATCTGCAACAAAGGCAGGTGTAATTACGGCTAAGTTTTTTTTGCCTTCTTTAGGAAAACGTTCAAACTCAAAATCTGTATAAGGTTTTAACCAAGGGTCGTTTGGCAAACGAGATTGGAATGATACACTTATTTTATCTTCTGGTATACCTAAAAGGGCAGTAACTCTTTTTGTAGTCTCATAACATTGGTGACGGTAACACGTATTGTGTGCAACAGAGTTTGTGCTACAACAAGAGCCATCTATTTTACAATGAAATTTAGTTGGGTCAGATTTTTTTATGTGACGTTCTGGAATACCGTGGTAAGAGAACAATATATGATCGTAATTAAAACCTTCTAAGTTTTTAGCAATACTATCAGATAGTACTTTTAAATAGGCTTCATTTTTATAAAAAGCCTGTAATGTAGTAATTTTCATTTCAGGAAAATGCTTCTCTTTTTCTTCCATCGTTTTAACCACAACGGTTTCAAAAGAAGACATTGCATACTGTGGATACAAAGGAACTAACAATACCTCGTCTACGCCTTTGTCTTTAAGTTCTTGCAATCCGTTTTTAATAGTCATACTACCATAACGCATACCCAAGGCAACAGGCATTTTGGTGTGTTCTTTTACTTTTTTTGTAAAACGTTCTGATATTACCACAAGCGGAGAACCTTCTTCCCACCAGATTTTTTTGTAGGCTTCGGCAGATTTTTTAGGTCTGGTACGTAAAATAATTCCGCGTACAATAATATTACGTAACCAATTAGGTACATCTATAACTCTTTCATCCATTAAAAACTCATCTAAATATGGTTTAACATCTTTAGCTGTTGGACTATCTGGTGACCCTAAATTTACTAATAAAACTCCTTTCACAATTGTATCTTTTTAGAAATGCAAAAATAGGGCTTGTAACTCAACTTTAACACTTTTGACTATAATTTATACTTATTCTTTAATAACTAGAATCGTTTTTTAAAAGTTTAGTATCTTCATAATGTAATGTTAACTAAGCCATATTTTTTTTGCGATAATTTTTTTTAGTGCAACTTACAACTAATTTTTTCGTTGTTATTTAATAAAAAAACAAATGTTTATGCGCATTTTTATTGGTTCTGTTTTGCTGTTCTTTTCTTGCTTAGGCTTTGCTCAAGAAAAAAACAGTTTGCTTTGGGAGATTTCTGGCAATGGCTTAAAGCAAACATCTTACCTATACGGAACAATGCACGTAAGTAAAAAAATAGCTTTTAGGTTAGACGATGTTTTTTATGAGTCGCTATTAAAGAGTGATGTTGTTGCGTTGGAGTCTGACCCTGCTACTTGGTTAGAGGATGATATAAACCAGACTTCTGCACGTTTTAACTATGTGCCAAAAGGTTTTTATGCAAGCTCTTTTTTAATGAATAATCCACAGGTTGAAGAAGTAAGTTCTTACTTGGCTTTTGAGGATCGTATTTTAAATGGATTACTATATAGAACCAACTCTTTTAGTCAGGATTTTGAAGAAGAAACATACTTAGATATGTTTATATACCAAGCGGGACAAAAGTTTGATAAAAAAATAGTTGCTTTAGAAGGTTTAGAAGAATCTAGAATTTTAGTAGGTAGGGCAAACTTAAACTCTATGAAAGATAAGCCAGATGATTGGTTGCTTAAAAAAATGCAGCAAAAAGGAATGGATTTTCTGTTGCAAGATGCTTACAGAGAACGAAATATAAATTTAATTGATTCTTTAGATTCTGGTATGCATACAGAGCACTATTTAAAAAATATGCTCTACATACGTAATCACAATATGGTTGTAAAGTTAGATTCTCTATTGCAAAACAATAAAGTGTTTACGGGTATTGGCGCAGCACATTTACCAGGAAATAAAGGTGTAATTGCACTTTTACGTAATAAGGGGTATACTGTTAAACCTCTAACATCTAAAGTTGGTTCTAAAGGCAAACAGCTAAAAGAAAAAATAGTTAAAACATTTAAGCAAAACAGGTACAAGGAGCAGTCTCCAGATGATAATGCTTTTACGGTTTTGTTACCTAATAAATTATATCCAGTAACAGATAGTAACAATACAAGTTATATAGTGCCAGATTTGGCAAATGGTAGTTATGTGATGATTACCCGCATACCCACTTTTTCTTATTTAAAAAATGATAGAACTTTTGATTTTAAAAAGATTGATGAGTTGCTTTTTGAGAATATTCCGGGTAAAATTTTAGAGAAAAATAAGAAAGAAAAAGACGGAGTCCCGTTTTTAGAAATTAAAAACTTGCTTAAAAATGGAGATCACCAGCGGTACCAAATTTACATTACACCATTAGAAATTATTATTTTTAAAATGGGTGGTGAGGGTAGTTATGTGCAACAATATTCAGATACTATTTTTAATACTATTACATTAAAAAAGGATCTTTTAAAAAATGTTAAGATAACTTCTGGTTTTAAAGATTTTTCTGTACAAATGCCATCAAACCATACGTTTACTAATAAATACAGGAAAGGAAATCGTTTTGTACAGGGCGTAAATACAAAAACAGATGACTATTATTTTCTTAAAAAGGTTAGTCAAAACGATTTGCGTTTTATAGAGGAAGATACGTTTGAGCTAAAACAAATTCAAAAGCGTTTTTATCAGCAATTAAAAGTAAAACCAGTTTACAAGAACTTTAAAAATAATATGCTAACTTCTAGTGCAGTTTTAGATTCTGTTTCTGGTAAAAAACTTTTTTTAAAATCTGCCATAAACGGAGTTAATTACTATTTGTTGGGTGTTGTTAGTAAAGACTCTGCTGTTGCAAACACTTATTTTAATTCTTTTAAAATAAATGCACCAACGTATAAAAAAGAGTTTACTATTGTAAAAGATACGGCACTGTATTTTACCACTAAATCTACTGTAAAACCACCAAGTTTCTCCGTTAACAATTACCGTTTTAATACCGGTAGAAAAAAGCCAAAAGCATACAACCCATACACAAAAACAAATCTTTACCAGAATGCTAATGGAGAAATTATTAGCGTTGCAGTAAATAAAGCACACGATTTTCTAATGCTGCCAAGTGTAGATTCTCTTTGGATAATGCGTAAAAAAATATACCAAAAAAAGAGTTTTATTTTGTACAAAGAGCAGCAATCTAAAACGCCAGAAGGGTATGAGCAGTTAAATATAATTTTAACAGACACTGCAAGTACAAGAGGTATTTTTGTTAGAAACATAGCAAAAGATGGTTTGCTGTATGAGATTAAAGCGGTTGTGGACACGGTGCAAAAATCTAGCGATTTTGTAACTGCTTTTATAAATAATTTTACGCCAAAAGATACCGTTATTGGTAAATCGTTTTTAGAAGATAAAACACCTTTGTTTTTTGATGCATTGCGTAAAAATGATAGTATAGCACTTAACGGATATCGGTTTTTAAATTTTGAAGCAAAACACTTAGACTCGCTTACGCATTATGTAACTAGTTTTGATTTTAGCGATAGTCAAAAGAAAATACAATCTTATTTAATTGAAGAAATGGGTAAGCTTAAAAGTAACAGGGTTACACCTTTTTTTACTTCTTTTTATGAGGATTCTTACAACAACTCTAATGCGCAAACAAAAATACTGCAAGCTGTGGCATCAAAAGCAAATGAGAAATCTGTTCATACGCTACTAGATTTAATGTCTAAAGATTTGCCACTAGTTAGTAACGACTATGAAATTAATTCTATTTTTAAACCGTATCTGGATAGTCTTCCTTTAGCAAAACATTTGTTTCCTAAAATTTTAGAATATAGTGCTATTGAAGAATACAAAGCACCTATATTTTCTATTTTAGCACGCTTGCAATTGCATTCCCATATAAAATCTAACAGCTATAAAAAATATAAAAAACAGATTTTAAACGATGCTAAAATTCAGCTTAAAAGGCATTTAGGAAAAGATAATAAAAATGGTATACCAAGAGGATTTGGATCTAGAAATGTAGCTTATAATACATTAGAAGATTACGCAATTTTACTTTTTCCTTTTAGAAAAGAAAAAGAAGTGCAGTGGTTTTATACTAAACTTTTATTAAGTAATGATGCCGCTGTTAAAACAACGTATGCTGCTTTGTTAGCTAGGTCTAATTCATATATACCAAATGGTATTTTGGACTCTTTGGCTGCTAATCCAGAAAGCAGAAAACTCTTGTATGATAAACTTAAAGTCGCAAAAAAAACAAGTGTTTTTCCAAAAGCATATAATACACAAGAAAGTTTAGGTGAAAGCTTAGTATACTTTAGAAATAAATATAATACCAATAAGTATAAAGTAAGTTTTATAACTAAAAAAGGCATATACTATAATGGAGTGCCTTACGTAGGTTATTATTATAAGTATAAAATAAAAACGACTTATGATGATATTTCTAAATTATACCTAATAGTATATCCTAAAAGCAATAAAATAGGAGGTCAGCCTTTTTATCAGAATAACGGAAGAAACTTAGATGATGTTTATACTCAAGATGAGGTTATGGATATGGTCACAGAGGAGTTTATTTTAAAAGATAGAGAGCGTGCTGCTATCTACAGACCTAATGCTTACAATACTCAGTTTATGAACTACAACTATTAATTTTTAATTACTTTTGATGATGATGAAAAAACAATTAATAGTACTGTGTACTCTTTTATTTTCGATAGTTTCTTTTGCGCAACATATTACCTGCTCACCAAAAGATAGTATTGCTTTTAATGACAAAATTAAACAGATAAAGGCCTTGCCAAAATCTAATACTTTTGGAGATAGTTTAACGGCTATAGGAAAAACTTTTTTAGAAATTCCGTATGTTGCAAAAACGCTAGAAATTGGAAAAAAAGAATCTTTAGTTGTTAATTTACAAGGTTTAGATTGTACCACTTTTGTAGAAAACGTTTTAGCTTTTGGATTAATTTCTAGAGCAGATAATTTACAGTTTTTAGACTTTACTAATGCCTTAAAAAAAATTAGATATAGAGATGGTAATTTAGATGGTTATGGCTCTAGACTGCATTACTTTACAGAGTGGATTTCTAATAATGAAACCAAAGGCTTGGTTAAAAATATAACAAACGACCTTGGAGGTAAAATTGTTAAAAAGGAAATTAACTTTATGGGTACACACAGAGATTTGTATCCGTTTTTAAAAGATGATGCTAATTATAATACTATTTTAGAGTCTGAAGAAGTACTAAAGCAAAACGAGTTTTGTGTATTATCTGCAGATGATATTGCAGCTAATGAGCACTTAATACAAACTGGTGATATTATTGCGTTGGCAACCTCTATTAAAGGATTAGACGTTACGCATACAGGTATTGCTATACGTGCTCAAGATGGGCGCATACATATGTTGCACGCCTCTACAGGGTCTATGCAAGTAGAGATAACAAAATTATCATTGGTAGATTATCTTAAAAAGATAAAAAGTAATATGGGTATTATGGTTGCAAGGCCAATTTAAATTAGCCATTAGTTAAAGACATTAAATACTTTTTGGGTGTTGTACCATATTTCTTTTTAAAGGCGGCAATAAAGTGACTGGCTGTACTGTAACCTACCTTTAAACCAACCTCGTTTACATTATGCTGGCCCGTTTCTAACATTTTGCGTGCATAATCCATTTTATGTTCAAACAAAAAACTGTAGACAGAGTCGCCATAAATTTGTTTAAAACCTTCTTTTAACTTTTTTAAAGACAAGCCAATTTCATCAGACAATTCTGCTAACGTTGGTGGTTCTGCCATTCTTGCAATAATAATTTCTTTTGCTTTTTTAATTCGCTGTACGTTATCTTCATCAACCAAAAACGGACATTGTTCTATATCTGCATCTTCACTCATATTAAAATATAGAGCTATAAGTTCATAAACCTTTGCTTTTATATATAAACTTTTAATAGACGAGTGTAGGTTGTAGTTCATAATCTGACTAAGAACAATTGCTGTAGCCGGACTCACATTTTCTTGTGAGTAGTATTTTTTGTCTTTAAAATCGGAACTCAAAAAAGGGATATATTCTGCTTCTTTAGAAAATAAAGAATGAAACTTACGTATTGTCATTACCACAGAAACCATCCAAGAGTTAGGGCTTAGCTCTAAATTTAAAGGTAAATCTTTTTGTGTGTTGTATAGTAAAAGAGAGTTTTCTTCAGAAACCTCTAAAGCATAGCTACTGTCATTAAAAATAAACTTTCCGTTGCCTTTTAAACAGTAATGAAACTGTATGAAAGAACTGTCTATTTCACGTTCAACTTTTTGATTTTCAATACTATCGTTTTGTATTTTAAGTACGTAAAACCCGTCTTCAATCAGTACTTCTTCAAATGAACCTTTAGCGGCATTTTTTGCTTCCATATTAAAAATTATTACAACTTACACCTATTTAGAAAGGTTCTAAATAGAAATCTTAAAATCATTGTTATAGCAACAAATATAAGCATTTAGCACCTTTTTAGCGTAAATGTTGGTGTAAAAAGCGGTTATCGATACTTATTGTTCCTCTAGCGTTACTTTTATTGTAATGCTAGAATTATTTTTGTAACCGATTTGAAAAATTCCCAATGAAGAATTATCATATTTCTAAACATAACTCTTTTTACACTATAGGTCTTAATTACGAAAAGGCAGATGCAGTTGTAAGAGGTAAATTTAGTTTAGATGAAAAAGCAATGAATGCATTGCTAGTAGAGGCAGCAGAGGAAGGTATAGATGGCTTATTGGTAACCTCTACGTGTAACAGAACAGAATTACACGGTTTTGCAAAGCATCCATTTCAATTAATAAAATTGTTGTGCGATAATGCTTTGGGTACGGTTGAAGAGTTTCAGGAAGTAGCATATGTATATAAAAATAACGATGCTATTAGTCACTTATTTAAAGTAGGTACAGGTTTAGATAGTCAAATTCTAGGCGATTTTGAAATTATAAGTCAACTTAAGCAAAGTTTTGTTCGTTCTAAAAAACACAATTTAGCAAACCCGTTTATAGAACGTTTGTGCAATGCAGTTATACGTGCAAGTAAACGTATCAAAAACGAAACAGAAATATCTAGCGGAGCAACATCTGTAGCTTTTGCATCTGTACAGTACATTATTAAAAACGTTCCTAATATATCAGATAAAAATATTTTACTTTTTGGTACTGGTAAAATAGGACGTAATACGTGTGAAAATTTAATAAAACACACACAAAACTCTCACATAACTTTAATAAACAGAACCAAAGACAAGGCAGAAAAAGTTGCTGGCAAGTTTAATTTAGTAGTTAAGGATTACGGAGATTTACAGGCCGAAATTAGAAATACAGACGTATTAATAGTTGCTACTGGCGCTGCACAACCTACTATTTCTAAAGAGTTAATTTATACTAAAAAGCCACTTTTAATTTTAGATCTTTCTATTCCTAAAAACGTGGCAGATAATGTAGAGGAGTTAGACAATGTATCTTTAATTCATTTAGATCATTTATCGCAAATGACAGATGAAACTTTAGAAAAAAGAAAACAGTTTATACCACAGGCAGAAGCTATTAACGATGAAATTAAAACCGAGTTTATAAAGTGGTTAGAGACCCGCAAATTTGCTCCGGTAATTAAAGCATTAAAGCAAAAGCTTAATACAATTAAAGAAGAAGAGCTAGATTTTCATAGCAAAAAGGCTGCTAACTTTAACTTAGAAGAAGCAGATATTATAACAGACCGTATTATACAAAAAATTACAAAACAGTTTGCTAATCATTTAAAAGATGAAAATACAGATGCAAACAATAGTTTAGATTTAATACAGAAAGTTTTTCAATTAGAATTGAATTCAACAAAATGAGCAAAATAATACGCATTGGTACCAGAGATAGTGAACTTGCACTTTACCAGGCAAACAGAGTAAAATCTGAACTAGAAAAATTAGGTCACAAAGCAAAAATTGTTGCTGTAAAATCTACAGGAGACTTAGAGTTAGATAAGCCACTTTACGAGTTAGGAATTACAGGTATTTTTACAAGAACTTTAGACATAGCAATGTTAAAAGGAGATGTAGATATTGCCGTGCACTCTTTAAAAGATGTGCCAACTGTTCTACCAAAAGGTATTGTACAAGCTGCTGTTTTAGAACGTGGTAATGTAAAAGATACGTTGGTTTACAAAAACAACGAAGAATTTTTAGGTGCACGAGATGGTGTTATTGCTACCAGCAGTTTACGCCGTAAAGCACAGTGGTTAAACCGTTACCCTACGCATAGGGTTGAAGATATACGTGGTAATGTAAACACACGTTTGCAAAAGCTAGAGGATTCAGAAACTTGGCACGGAGCTATATTTGCTGCTGCTGGTATTGGTCGTTTAGATTTAAGGCCAGAAGAAGCTGTAAATTTAGATTGGATGGTGCCTGCTCCAGGTCAAGGCGCAATAATGGTTGCCGCTAGGGAAATAGATGAGGATATTTTGGCTATTTGCTCAGAAATTAATCATGAAGAAACAGAAATATGTACTACAATAGAGCGTACATTTTTAAATAAATTAGAAGGTGGTTGTACTGCACCAATTGGTGCATTGGCTTATATAAAGAACGAGCAAGTAGTTTTTAGAGTTGTGCTTTTAAGTCCTGACGGATCTAAAAAAATTGAAACAGACAGAGTTGTGAAACTAGGTAAACATCAAGACCTGGCAGAGACTATTGCAGAGTTTGTTTTAGAGCGTGGTGGTAAATATATAATGGAAGGACTACATAGTGAGGATAAAAAGACCACTGTTTACTCTACCAAATTGCTAACCAACGACCAAAAAGATAGATTTACAAGCGGAATAACTGTAGAAAGTAACGATTTTATAAAAATTAACTCTAATAGAATTGCGCCTCGTTTTTTTAAAAATGAAATTGAAAACGTTGTTTTTACAAGTAAAAATGCGGTAGAATCTGTAATTACAAATTATGCGGGTTCAGAATTACAATTTAAAAATATTTACTGTGTTGGCCGTAAAACAAGACGTTTTATAAAAAATAATATTGGTCCTGTTGCACATTTTGAAAAAAGCGCAACAGAATTAGCACATTATTTAGCAGATAACTTAGATACAAAGGAAGTAACTTATTTCTCGGGAAATTTAAGATTAGATGATTTGCCTACAATCTTAGAAAAAAACAATATTAAGATTAATGAGATTGAAGCATACCAAACAAAGTTTGATACTAAAAAAGCACCAGATAGCGTAGAGTCAGTGTTATTTTATAGTCCGTCTGGTATAGAAAGCTTTTTAAAAGAAAATAAAGCCAATGCAATTGCTTTTTGTATTGGAGATACAACTGCTGCAGAGGCAAAAAAGCATTTTTCAGATGTTAGAGTAGCAAATCTACCAACTGTAGAAAGTGTTATAGATTTAGTAAATGAGCATTATAGCTAACTTTTAACCTTGGCTGTTGGCTATTGGTTTTTAGCTTTTGTTTGTTATAAAGTTGAGTTTAAGTTAAACAAATTCCTTCTGTTATAAAGAAGGTTAGGGAGAGGATATGATAAAAAACGATTTATTTTTAAGAGCCTTAAAAGGAGAAACTGTAGACAGACCACCGGTTTGGATGATGCGTCAGGCTGGTAGATACTTGCCAGAGTTTATGGAAATCAAAAAGAAATACGATTTCTTTACACGTTGTCAGACACCAGAATTGGCATCAGAAATAACAGTGCAACCTATACGCAGATATGGTATGGATGCAGCTATTTTATTTTCTGATATTTTAGTTATTCCACAGGCAATGAATATTGAGGTAGAAATGAAGCCAAATTTTGGTCCGTATTTACCAAATCCTATTCGTACCTCTAAAGATTTAGAATCTGTTATTGTACCAGACATAAATAGCACACTTGGTTATGTTATGGATGCTATTAAAATGACAAAAGAGAAACTAAATGATGATATTCCTTTAATAGGTTTTGCTGGTTCTCCTTGGACAATTTTATGTTACTGTGTACAAGGTCAGGGAAGCAAAAATTTTGATAAAGCAAAGGAGTTTTGTTTTACAAACCCTATTGGAGCTCACCAATTATTACAAAAAATTACAGACACTACTATTGCTTACTTAAAAGAGAAAGTTAAGGCAGGTGTTAATGCAGTTCAGGTTTTTGACTCTTGGGGTGGTATGCTATCTCCAACAGATTATCAAGAGTTTTCTTGGCAGTATATACAGCAAATTATAGATGCTTTAAAAGATGAAGCACCTGTAATTGCTTTTGGTAAAGGGTGTTGGTTTGCTTTAGGTGATATGGCTAAATCTGGTGCATCTGCATTAGGTGTAGACTGGACTTGCTCTGCACGTAATGCACGCTACTTAACAGGTGGTAATATTACGTTGCAAGGTAATTTTGATCCATCTAGACTATTGTCACCGCCAGCAGAGATTAAAAAAATGGTACACCAAATGATTAATGATTTTGGTAAAGACAAATACATAGTAAATCTTGGTCACGGTATTTTACCAAACATACCGCTAGAAAATGCAAAAGCATTTATAGATGCTGTAAAAGAGTATAAGGCTAACTAGTGAAAATCTGGACCAGAATAAAAAGTTTAAGCATAAGACAGTTTTTTAAACTGTCTTTGCTGTTTTTTAAACATCCATTGTTGTTGGTTCCTAGTATAAAGGCTACAAAACAAACATTTGCACTTTGCAATACGTATTACCCAGGAGGTCATAGTAAAAGTAATAAAGGCAATGCATTTAGGCACGCAGTGTGGAATGCTCTTTTGTGCTCTTATTCATTAAAACGAACCAAAAACAAGCAAAAAAGTGTGTTTTGGGCTCAAAAAGTTACCAATTTGTATGAGAAAGTTACTAATAATAATGAGTTAGATGAGCTTATGGATTTGCAAAATAGTGCAGTAGGCAGATTATATTTCTTCAATTTTATTGATAAGGACCAAGTAGAATTAATAGACTTTATTTTTGAAAAAAGTAAGGTTGCAGAAAAAATAGTAAGTGCAAAAGATATAAAACTATACCCTGCAAATATGGTATATATTGTACCTTAGTTTACTAAGAATTTTAAAACAAAAAAAATGCTCAAAAATATCTTAAAAGGAATAAAAGCCTATACAGGTACTTTTGCTCTAATTTCTAAGTTAAAACTTTGGAAATATTTTCTTGTACCTATACTAATTAGTGTATTAACGGCAGCTATAGTTGTGTTGTTAGCTATTTGGTTGTCTGGTAGTATTGGTGGCTTTATAGCTCAAATATGGATTTGGGATTGGGGTAAAGAGGTTTTTACTACAGTATCTAATTTTTTAGGTGCAACCATAATTGTTGTAATAGGTTTATTGCTATACAAGCATATTGTAATGGCATTGTCTGCTCCGTTTATGAGTCCGGTATCAGAAAAAATTGAAGCACACTTAACGGGTGTACCAGCACATAGTCATACAAACACGTCTTTTAGTGAGCAATTATGGAGAGGCATACGCATAAATGTAAGAAACTTGGTTAAAGAAATTTTATTTACCATACCAATTCTACTACTTGGCCTTATACCAGTTGTTGGTATAGCTTCAACCATATTGTTATTTTTAATGCAAACATATTACGCAGGTTTTGGTAATATGGACTATACTTTAGAACGTCATTTAAAATATAAAGAAAGTATTGTTCTGGTGCGTAAAAATAGAGGTTTAGCAATTGGTAATGGTATCATTTTTATGCTGTTTTTATTTGTGCCATTAGTAGGTATTATTCTTGTTTTACCTTTGTCTGTAACTGCAGCAACGGTAAAAACAATAGAAATTTTAAAGAAAGACACTTTAACTGTTAAAAAATAATTAGTATGCCACACTTTGTTATAGATTGTTCTAGTGATATTTTAAAACTGCAAAGTCCAACAGAGGTTTTAGAGTCAATACATACTGTAGCAGTAGCTTCTAATTTGTTTGATGAAGCAGATATAAAAGTACGTTTAAATCCTTTTAAAAAACACTATTTGGTAGGGGGCAAGCACGAGCCTTTTATTCACGTTTTTGCTAATATTATGGAAGGCAGAACTAAAGAGCAAAAAGCAAACTTATCAAAAGAAATAACACGAAAATTATACCAATTATTCCCAGAAGTCCCTTTTATAGCTATTAATATTAGAGATTTTGAAAAGGAAACTTATTGTAATAAATCAATGATTTAAAATGAAAGACAAATTTTATACATACATACAAGAACTGCAAGATACTATTACCGCTAAGTTAGAGGCTGTAGATGGTGTTGCTAAATTTAAGGAAGACATTTGGAAACGCCCAGAAGGTGGAGGTGGTAGAACTAGAGTTATAGAAAATGGCGCTGTTTTTGAAAAAGGTGGTGTAAATATTTCTGGTGTACATGGTGAGTTGCCACAGAGTATGCAACAGTATTTTGGTGTTAAAGATGCTAATTTTTTTGCGTGTGGATTAAGCTTAGTATTGCATCCTAAAAACCCAATGGTACCTACTGTACATGCAAATTGGCGCTATTTTGAAATGTATGACAAAGAGGGTAACATTGTAGACCAGTGGTTTGGTGGTGGACAAGATTTAACGCCATATTATTTGTTTAATGAAGATGCTACTCATTTTCATAACGTATGTAAAACTGCTTGTGATAAACACAATCCAGAGTTTTACGCCAAGTACAAAGCTCGTTGTGATGAGTATTTTTGGAACGCTCATAGAGATGAAGCGCGTGGTATTGGAGGCTTATTTTTTGATTACTGTAAGGCAACAGACGCTATGTCTATGCAAGATTGGTACAATTATGTAACCGAGGTTGGTAACAGCTTTTTAACGTGTTATGTGCCCATTGTAGAAAAAAGAAAAGAATTGCCTTATACGAAAGAACAAAGAGATTGGCAGGAGATTAGACGTGGCCGTTATGTAGAATTTAATTTGGTGCACGATAAAGGAACGTTGTTTGGACTAAAAACTAACGGACGTATAGAGAGTATTTTAATGAGTTTGCCTCCGCACGTACAATGGGTTTATGATCATACCCCAGAGAAAGGTAGTGAAGAAGAAAAATTGCTTCAGGTTTTAAAAACACCTAAAGAGTGGGTTTAGAATAAGAATAACAAAGAAAAAGGTGTCTAATATAATTTTAGACACCTTTTTACATTTGGGGAACAATCAATCAAACTAATAAAAAACTATTTCATTGGTAAAACTACAGTGTCTACTACGTGTATAACACCGTTAGACTGGTTTACATCTGCAATTGTAACTGTAGAGACGTTACCAGCAACATCTTTTAACTGTACTTTTCCTTTAGTAACCATTGCAGTTAATTTTTCGCCAGCAACAGTTGTAAATTCTGCTTTTCCTTTACCCATTTTTATTGCTTTCATTATATCTGCAGCAGAATATTTACCTGCAACAACGTGGTAAGTAAGTACCTTTTGTAATGTAGTTTTGCTTTTTGGCATTAATAAAGTTTCTACAGTACCTTTTGGTAATTTATCAAAAGCCATATTTGTTGGAGCAAAAACAGTAAAAGGACCTTCTCCTTGTAACGTTTTTACTAAATCTGCAGCTTTAACGGCACCAACAAGGGTTGTGTGATCTTTAGAGTTTACGGCGTTAGATACAATATCTTTTGATGGGTACATTTCTGCGCCACCAACCATTTTTGTTTCAGCTTTCATCATTTTATCTTGTGCAAATGTGTTTGCTCCAATTAAAAGAACAATAGCTAGTGAAGTCGATTTTAATAATTTTGATAATTTCATTTTTGTGTGTTTTAATATGTGATTACGACCTTACCTACGGCAAAAACTAAAAGAGGGTTTTAAAAAAAAGTCAGTTTTTTTAGATTGATGCAAAAATTGTTCTGAGCAAACCATATAATTTGTTGTATAAATACTTTTAAAGCAAAAAAAACGCCCCCAAAGGAGCGTTTTAATAATTAAGAAAGAATGTATTTTATTTATTCTAATACTTCTTTTAAGTTATCACTAGACTTACGATCTATTAATTTATTGTATGGATCTATACCAGCTTTTTCAGGCTTTTTATCTGTTACAATTGTAAATGTATTGTCTCCTGGAGCTAACCATTTTAGTTCAAAATAATATGGATCTTTAATGGTTACGTTCTCATCATTTTTAACATCAGGTCCAAAAAGTCCAATATCAACTAAATTCATATTAGTATCTGTTTCTCTTTCTTTTCCTTTGTCATCGTAATAAATTTTAGAAGAATTTACAGTAAACGTGGTTTCCCATTTGCCGTTATCTAATTTTTTAGTTTTAGCTTCAGTAACTTTATTTTCGTACAAAACAATTTCTTTAAAACCGTCTGTAACCTTATACTTTAAAGAGTCTGGTGCAACTTTGTAAATAGCATCATATAAATTCTCTGATGTTGCATAAACACCTTTGTTAAAGTATTTATACTCGTTTAAAAATTGTTTTAAAGCGCTGTTAATTTTGTCTTCGCCAATAACATCTTGTAGCTCATACATTACCATAGAACCTTTACGGTACCAAATATGCTGACCAGTTTCTACATTTAGTAAAGAACGTTCTGGTTTAAAGCTAAACTGGCGAGCACTTAAGTAAGAGTCTAATGAATTTTTTAAGAACGATTTTATTCCGTTTTCTCCATATTCATTTTTCATTGTCATTAAAGACACGTACTCTGCAAGAGTTTCAGAAATAATATTAGATCCAGATGTTTTACTTGGTGTTACAATATGTCCCCACCACTGGTGTGCTACCTCATGAGATGTTACTCTAAATGCATAATTAAAATCTTCAGCTTTTGAAAAATCGGCCACAAAACCAAAATCTTCAGAATAAGGTATTGTTGTAGCAAAAGATTGAGCAAAAGTTGAGTAAGCAGGGAATTCTACTATTCTAATAATAGAATAAGGATACTCATAAAAGTTTTTAGAGTTATAATCTAAAGATACTTTTATACCGTTTATAAAATGCTCTAAGTTTCTTTTATGTTTAGGAGAATGATAAATTTCTATAGCTACCTTTTTACCACTTGGGGCTGTCCAACTATCCTCTTTAACATCATAAGCGGCAGAAGCAAAGTTGAAAAAGTAATCTGTTTTTTCTCCTAATTTATAGGTAAAATAACTTCTATTGTCTTTGTCCCACTTTTTAATAAGCTTACCAGGTGCAATTGCTGTTTGTCCTTTAGAGGTGCTTACTGTGGCTTCAAAATTCATATAGTTTGCATCTTCATTAAATAAGTTTTTACGCAATGCAACACTATCTGTTCTAGGAGACAATAGATAATCCATTTCCTCTAAATCGTACTTTTTACGAGTGCCATTGTCATTTAAGGCAATTTCATAATGAAAAGAAGGAAAAATATCATCTCTAAAAAATGTACCGTTATTTAATACATTTGTTTCTAATCCGTTGGCAAAACCTTTGGTAATTGCTCTGGTGTTTATAACTAAAGAAGCAGTATCTTTTGGTTGCAAAGGTTTTGGTAGTTTGTATATAAATAACCTGTAAATACTATCCTTTAAAAAGGGTTGTAGTTCTTTTCCGTTATAAACTACTTTAGTTATTTTAGTATCTGCAACACCAAATTTTACTTCCATTAAGAGTGTATCTATTGGAGTGTCAAAATTATTTACGGCAGTAAAATTACCTTCTGCATAAACGTCTCTTTCTTCTGGGTAAATATCTACTTTAGCCTTTAGGTCTACAATTTGTATGTGTGGTTTGTTAATGTATTTAGCATATTTTTTTTCTGCATCTGCCGCAATTTTATTGCTATAATCTGCACTTCCTATACTGTTAAGTACTTGTAAGTTGTAATAACTATAAGCGCCAACTGCTATAAATGCAATAGTAAAAACCAAAAATGCAGCCGTTGTTTTTCCTTTAAAACGACTAGCAGCTAAGCGTAACCTTTCTTTAAATGAAGAGTAAAACCCTCTGTTCCAAAAAACGTAACCAACTACAGCTAAAATACAGCTAAATAATATCCAGTATAAGTTTAACCAAAATCCGCCAATTAAATAATGGCCAAACCCATTTAAATCGCTTAAAAAACTACTAGGCACACCACCATATATAAATAATGGGTTGTTCACTTTAAAAACTAATGCAATTAGTATAGGTAAACCTAAAGAAATTACAATAACTAAAAAGTGCCCTAAAAATTTATTGTTTGCCAATATGTGAATAAAAAAGGCAAGTAATACCGTTGTTATGTAAGCCGGAAATATGTTTGCAAAATTAAATGTAAGATACATTCCTACTTCATAATTAAAATAGCCATTGTATGTTTGGTATAACATACCAACCAATATGGTAATTAATGTAAGTACTACAGAAACACCTATTAAAGCAATAATTTTAGAGATATAAAGTGTAGCGTTTGTTACCGGTAGGGCATCATAAAACTCAAATGTTTTATTGTTTCTTGTTCTATGCACGGCTTCACCAGCATAAATAACTAATATTATAATAGAAAAAACAAGTAATCCAGAGCTTAACTCTTTTACCATAAAGCGAGTTAATGGTAGAGATGGTGTGCCATATGTTTGTGTAGACTGTGTAGCTATAAATACAGAGAAAATAATACCAATTAGAATAAGAATTCTAAAAGCATTTTCTTTAACAATAGATAAAAATTCAATTTTACTTAAAGACCATAAGTTACCCCAATTGGCTTTTTTAGAAAACACTTGTTTTATATTGTCAATAGCTACAGAAGTTTGTGGTGCTATAGTATCTTCTTTTAGTTTTTTTGCCTTTTTAGGAATTAAAAAACTTGGATATGAAAATTTGAATAACGTAAAAACAAAAATCCCAATACTTACTGCAAACCACATAATACGGTTTAGTAAAAACTCACCATAAATAGGTAGGTATAACGTATTAACTTCGTTAATTGACCAATATTTTTTTATAAATCTATACGCTTGTGATCCAAACGGATCTAAATAAATACTTAGCCATTGGCTATCTAAATCTCCTAATAATGTGCCAGCCACATTGCTTAAAATAAAGATTAAAATTCCGCCTAGATATAAAATAGACATTCTTTTAAAAAACGTCATCAAACTAAAAAACAACGCGCCAATAAAAAGCGAATTAAGCGTTAGAAAAAATATAAATGGAAGTAAGTATGCTGTAAAGTCAAAGTCTGTATACGTACCATAATCTGGTCTGTTTAGCATTGCACCAATAGTAAAACCAATCATTGCACCAAGTATAGCGCCAATGTTCATAATAGTAACTATGGTAAAACTACCCCAAAAGCGGCCTAAAATGTAATTTTTCTCTGTTATAGGAAAAGAAAAATAAGTCTGTGCGGTTTTGTGCTCTTCGTCTCTGTACACTGGTACGCCCATAATTGCAGCATAAAAAAACAAACCAAGAATGCTTAAGCCACCTAAAACGCCAGCAATTGCATTAGGACTGTTAGTAAATTGAGCTGTTCCAGAATCCTCAAAAACGGAAATTAACAGCGGAATTATAAACATTAAAAAAATGTAAATGTATGTTACCGGTCTGCGTAGTCTGTATTTAAGTTCAAATAAAAATATCTCTTTCATAATTACACAGTTTGTTTAGCCTTTTGGTTAATACTGTAAAAATAAAAGTCTTCTAAAGTGTTACTTATAACCTCAAAACCTTCTCCAGGGTTATTGTCTGCATATACATTTATATTTAGGTTTCCACCACGTAAATAAGACGATAAAACAGTGTAGTTTTCTTCGTAAGTAGCAATTTCTTCTTTCTTAATACTTTTTCTAAATACCTTGCCATTTAAAGAGTTTGTAAGCTCCATAGGATGACCTTGTACTAGCACTTGCCCTTCATTAAAAACAGCCATATTTGTACAAAGATTAATAACATCATCTACAATATGTGTAGATAAAATAACAACAGCCTCTTCTCCTAACTCACTTAATAGGTTATGAAAACGGTTACGCTCTAGCGGATCTAAACCAGCAGTAGGCTCATCTACAATTATTAATTTTGGATTGCCAATAAGTGCTTGTGCAATACCAAATCGCTGACGCATACCACCAGAGTAATCTCCTAAATTTCTTTTCCTAAACTTGTATAGGTTTACTTTGTTTAGCAAGTCTGCTACATATGCTTTGCGTTCACCACTATTTTGTATTCCTTTTATTTTTGCAATATGATTTAGCATCATCTCAGCAGAAACTTTAGGGTATACACCAAAATCTTGGGGTAAATAACCTAAGACTTTACGTAATTCTTCAGGCTTGCTAAATACATCTGTACCGTTAAACTCTATACTGCCACTATCTGCTAATTGTAATGTAGCAATAGTACGCATTAAGCTAGATTTACCAGCGCCATTTGGACCTAAAAGACCAAACATACCTTTGCTAATTTCTAAATTTACATTGTTCAACGCTTTTGTTCCGTTAGGATACGTTTTGTTAAGGTCTTTAATAGATAGCATATGTATTTTTTTAATTTTTAGTGATGTTGTTAGGTTAGTAACCAGATTTGTTAAATTGTTACACTTTTGTGTAGTTATTTTAAGAAATCTCTTACTATTTTTTTATCTCCAGGTAATAGCTTTTTTAGATGCGTCTTTAAATTGATACACAATATGGGCTAGCCTTGCTTTAATTAACTGTTCTCTGCCGTATTTTGTTCTGGTGTATATTAAGGCAGAATTACCAACAAACTCTTTCCAATAAAAATGAAATCTTTTAGCTTCTGCTTTACGTTTACAAAAAATGGTAGGCACAACGTAATAGGTTCGTAAATTCCACTTTCTTTTTAACCAAGAACTACTGTCTATTAAGTATTTTGGATTTTCTACTGGAGCAATAATTTCTTCTAGTGCAGTAATAAATAAAGAGCTCTCATTAGTAGTTGCACCTGTTATGTAAAATGCAAAAACACCATTGCTATAGCGGTCGGTTTCTAGTTTTATGTTGTCTAATGGTGTTGTTATTTTATGTAATGCTGCTAAAGAGTGTAATACTGCTTGTGCTATTTTCTGTGTTTTACGCTCCATATTTCCAAACAAAAAGTAGAGCTTAATCGCTTTATATGCTTTAGGTACAAAACCTAAAAAAACAGCTCCAAAAAATAACGATATAAACTGCATTACGCCCTTGCTTAAGAGTATGCCAACATTTTTTAAAATAAACTCTGGTATTATAGCAAATGTGCCAATTAATACTTCTAAAACAAGATATTTAGTAGCGTTTACACTTTTTAATTTTTTCTGTTTTGTATAAGGTTCTTTATATGGGTATAAAATGTTTAACTCTCTAATAAAAACATCGCCTTTACCAATTGCTTTTTTCCATCTTTTAGTAATTAAATCTCTTTGAGTTGCAATAGCAAAAGTGTCCTTGTTTAATTGTTCTATGTCTATTTCTGATGAATACTGCAAAGGCAAGCCTAACCTGTCTAAGCCATTAACAATATAGGGCTCTCCTTTTAAGGAAACACCCATAAAAGCATTAAACCTACGGGTTAATTTTTCTAAATCTTTACCGCCTTCTGGATCTGTAGGATCTATGCAGGCTAAGTGCCAAATATTGCCTGTTTTATTTTTATTAGTAGCTTGGGTTCTAATGGCTCTGCCACGCATTTGGTTGGACGATACAAACGAGCCAACGTAAGAGGCCAATACCAATGTGTTAATTGCAGGAGCATCCCAACCCTCTCCAAGTAATGCTTTTGTGCCAATTAATATTTTTACGGTTCCGTTTTCAAAAAGAGCCGTAACTGCAGAAACTACAGTGTTTTTTCCTTTGGCAAAAGAAGTTATAGTAACAAAATCTTCATCAATTTCTAGGGGTTTAGTTGTAAATTCTGTTTGGTTTACTATTTTTTTTAGATTGATTACAGCACTTTTATGTAAAATTACAATAGAGCCAGTTAAAACACCTAGTTGTTCTTTGTGCTCACTTTTTATACGTAAGTATTGAAAAATAGAAACAACACCTAATTTATTTAATTCTTCAAGCTTAGTACTATTAAAAGAAAGAAACTCTTTTCGTATAAAATCTGTTAAAACAACAGCTCTTAAATTCTCTTTTAAACTGTTGCTTTCTTCAGTAATAATAGCATTTATACTTTTTAATTTACTGGGGCTGTTAGCTAATGTTCTGTATAAGTCTTCAACACCAACAAAATCTACCCGCTTTTTCTCAAAAACACCAATTTTTCGTAAATCTTTTTCAATGGTGTGTAGTTTTTCTTCAAAAGGTAAAAGTAATTCTCGTTCTACAACAAGTAGTTCTTGTAATAGTATTTGTAGCCAGTTATAGTTTAAGTTTGGAAACTCAATTTTATCATCCTTAAAACCTAAAATTGCTATTTTTTCTTTTGGGACAGTTATTTTTGCGGCATTTAAAAATATAATTATAGCGGAATAAAATAGTGGTTTACTGTAAATATTTTCAAGCTCTTCTTCTGTATTTTTGTAAAACGGATGTTCTTGTAAAATGTTGGTAAAAACAGTATCTTCTACAAGTGTATTTATAAAGTTTAAAATGTTTTCGCGGTAAGTAACAATGTGTTTTATTTGTTCTTTGTCTGGTTTAGAAAAATGTACATAATCTTGGTGCGGACATAAATCTCCGTTTTTAACTAAATCCGGAACCACAATTTCATCATCTATTGGTCCGCATAAATCAAAATACTTTTTTACCTCACTAGCTTCACTATCGTAAGGTGGCGTTGCGGTTAATGATATTACTGTAATATCTTCAGCCTTTTTAATTTCAAACAAGCATTTCCACCATTCATTTTTTAAGTGATGAGCCTCATCTAAAACAATGGTTTTAATGTTATTCTTCTTTATATAATTTATTAGAGTTTCAGGATTGTCTGCTTTTTTAAAATCTTTATGTAAAGCGTGCAAAGCCTGGTAGGTTGTAAAGGTAATTTGCTTTGGTTTTTTTATGTTTAAAGAGTAATTAGTATAATTAGTGTCTTCTAAAAAAAAGCTAAGCATCCTGTCTTTCCACTGATTTCTAATAGTTAAAGAAGGTGATAATACTAAAGTAGTTTGGTTTACCCGTTTTAACATTTCTAGCCCCAAAATAGTTTTTCCAGACCCAGGAGGAGCAACCACATGTAGGTGTTTGTCACTAATGTGCGTGTCAAAATTATCTAAGAATTTTTGTTGATAAGTACGCCAAGTAAATTTAAATTGTAAAATGTTGTTAATAGAACTCAATTGAAGGCTATGGTTTCTTGATTTTTGGTTGATATTAAGTAACTTTGACTCTACTAAAGTAAACAATAATTATGTATCCAATTATTAGAAACAGAAGATTACGTAGTAACAAGGCAATACGTTCTTTGGTTCGTGAAACCATTATATCTCCAGACGATTTTTTAGTGCCACTTTTTGTGGTAGAAGGTAAAGGTGTAAAAGACGAAATACCATCTATGCCAAATTATTTTAGGTATAGTTTAGATTTGTTAGAGAAAGAAGTTAAAGAGCTTTGGAAAATGGGCTTAAAGTCGGTTTTGCTTTTTGCAAAAGTTCCAGATAACTTAAAAGATAATAAAGGAACAGAGGCTTTAAATCCAGACGGATTAATGCAGCGTGCTGTAAAAACAGTAAAAAACGCATGTCCGGCTATGTTGGTAATGACAGATGTTGCTTTAGACCCTTACTCTTCTTATGGTCATGATGGTATTATAGAAGATGGTTTAGTTTTAAACGATGAATCTGTTGAGGTATTAACAGAAATGAGTGTATCGCATGCAGAAGCAGGCGCAGATTTTGTTGCGCCTAGTGATATGATGGATGGTCGTATTTTAAGCATACGTGAAGCTTTAGAGGATGACGGTTTCCATAACACAGGTATTATGAGTTATAGTGCTAAATATGCCTCTGCTTTTTACGGCCCTTTTAGAGATGCTTTAGATTCTGCTCCAGTAGACGTAAAAGACATACCTAAGGATAAAAAAACATACCAGATGGATTATGCCAACCGTTTTGAAGCAATTAGAGAAACGGAAATGGATATAGATGAAGGTGCAGATATTGTAATGGTAAAACCAGGACTTTGTTACCTAGATATTGTACGCGAAATTAAAAACGAAGTAGATGTGCCAGTGGCAGTTTACCAAGTTAGTGGTGAGTATGCAATGGTAAAAGCAGCAGCAGAAAAAGGATGGTTAGACCATGATGCAGTAGTTATAGAGCAACTTACTGCAATAAAAAGAGCAGGTGCAAATATTATTGCCAGTTACTTTGCTAAAGATGCAATTCGTATTTTAGGATAAAATTACACCCTTTATGAAAAAACAACAGCAGACTAAAATAGTGTTAACAATACTACTTTTTAGTGTGCTGTTTTCATTTGCACAAGAGTTACCTAAAGTTAGTATAACTAAGGTGGGTTTAGATTCGGTTTTAGTTTATAAAAAGGTCGACTCTATTATGAAACTAGGAATTAAGAATACCGCCTTTCCTGGAGCACAACTTTTAGTAGCAAAAGATTCTAAAATTATTTTTCATAAAGCATATGGTTACCATACGTATGATAGTTTGCAAAAAGTGCAGCTAACAGATATTTATGATGTTGCTTCGGTAACTAAAATTACAGCTGCTTTGCCAGCTTTAATGAAGCTGTATGATGAGGGTAAGATAGATTTAGATGTGCCCTTTAGTACTTATTGGAAGCCTTGGAGGCATAAAGCAAATAAAAAACATATTACTTTAAGAGAAATACTAGCGCACCAAGCAGGTTTAGATCCCTATATTGTTTTTTTAAATGATGTTTTAAAGAAAAACGGGAAGCTAAAACATAGGTTTGTTAAAAATAAACCAAGCAAAAAATTCTCTAGAGAAGCATACAACGGTTTGTACGTAAAAGATAGATTTAAGTACAAAATGTACCGTAAAATAAACAGGTCTAAAGTATCAAAAGAAAAAAAGTACAAGTATTCTGGACTTACTTTTCTGCTGTATCCAGAATTGGTAAAACAAATAACTGGTGTAGATTATAACACATATTTACAGCAAAATTTTTATACACCCTTAGGGCTAAATACAATGGGTTTTCTGCCTAAAAACAAGAAGTATACTAATGCAATTGTACCTACAGAAATAGATACAGTTTTTAGAAAAGAACTTACTCGTAATTTTGTTCATGATGAAAATGCAGCGCTTTTAGGCGGTATATCTGGTAATGCAGGTTTGTTTGCTTCTGCAACAGATTTGGCTAAAATTATGCAGATGTATTTGAATTACGGAGTGTATAATGGCAAGCGCTATTTTTCTAATGCTACAGTTAAAGAATTTACACGCGTACAGTATCCAGAAAATAATAATAAAAGAGGTTTAGGTTTTGATAAGCCTACATTGGGCAATGATACATTGCCGTTGGCAAAAGCATATCCGGCACCAGAGGTTAGTAAAGAGAGTTTTGGACACGCAGGTTTTACAGGAACATTTGTTTGGGTAGATCCTAAAAATAATATGGTTTTTATTTTCTTGTCAAACAGAGTGTACCCAACCAGAACCAACAGAAACTTATATACACTAAATATTAGACCAGCACTACAGCAGGTTTTTTATACTTCAAAAAAAGGGACAAATTAGTCTGTTTTAACTTTAAAAAATACTTGCGTTTACAACGAATAAAGGTTCAAGTCTACCAGAAATACATACACACTGTAGTATTCTACAAATATTATATAGTTTAGTTTTATAAATAACCTATTAACCAAACTATATATGATACAGTTTTTAAGAAACATTCTAGGACTTGGCCCTGCAGAACCAACAAAATTGCGTAAAAAGCCAGAAGAACCAGTAGTTAAATCTGTAGTGAAGGAGATGGCTAATGATGAGTTGAAAGTGGATTACACTATGGTTTATCCGTATTTGGTTTCTCAAAAAACACAAGAGCTAGATTTGGTAGACGAATTAGTCTCAGTTTTTCATAAAACAGAAGATATTTATGCTCCTATTGTACAAGCTTTTGTAATAATTGATAAAAATAAAGAGGGCGCAAACGGAGAAATAGATATTTTTCATTTAAAAACAAGTGATAAAACTGAAGAAGATTACGAAATGTTTGATAAGCATAGTCTAATCAATTTAGATAATTTAGAATTACCTTTTGTGTTTTGGGATTTCTCTGATGAAAAAATAGAGTATGATATTTTATCAGTTAAAATAGCTGCACTTGCTAGTGAAAAAATATTAAGTAAAAAACACATGTTAGAGGCACATAAAATGCTAAATTCTAATGAGCTATTGGTTTCAATACCAAGAAAAGGGCTCATTTTTGTGTGCTCTAATTTACTAGATAAAGAGCATATTACACATTTTATGAATTTACATGCATACGCTATCTTATCTGATAAACAGGGCTTTGAAGTATTGTGTGAAGATCTTTTTGTGGTTGAAGAAGGAGAGGTAATCAATGTTATGGGCATTACTCAATTATCTGATGTTCTTAGAGAAGGGAACTCTTAATAATCCCGTTAAACAGGGTATAATTGTATAAACTATTCTTTTAATTTTGCACTTTACTGCATCAACCTTAAAAATTATCTATGAAAAAAATACTACTACTATTAATTGTGATACTGTTTAATAGTTGTTTTGGTGGAGATAAAACAGATGAAGAACTATTGGCTATAGACAAAGAAACGCTAGTTGAAAGTATAGATTCTGATAAAGTCTTGACTTATAAATTTGCTAAAATTTTAATTAGGGCTTCAGCAGGAGAAAGTGATATTAGTCCTGAGTACGCCGAATTTAAGTCAGATTTAGATAGAATTTTTGATAAGGTTTCTAAGTATGACGCTAAAGATTCAGAAAGCTTAACTGTTTTAGATTATATATCTATTTACAGAGATTATAAAAAGATGGAGAAATTTATAATGGAGACTGATGAAGATGAGTTTCCTACTTTGTTAGAGGTTTTTGCTAGGGCAAATGCGAAGCAAGGAACATCTAATCAAGAGTTTTTACAAGGAGAGGATAAAGATTATGTACAAAATATAGAGCACTCAGTTTTAAGTGCAATTGTAGTTTTAAGTAGAGATATAGGTAAAGAGGTGTCTTTATATGAGTGCTCTAAAACTAAGCCAGAACTACTGCCAGATTCAGAAATAAAAGCACTTTTGCAATACTATAGAGGTTTTTTGTTTTTTGAGAAAAAACTGTATTATTTATCTGAAGATGAAATATCTAGAAACATAGATTGGTTAAATGCTAACCCAGATATAGACTTACCATACACAAGAGCAATGTTTGAGTGGGGAAACTTAAATAATGAGCAAACTCATATTGGTTTTCATTCGTTAAATCATTTGTTTAGGGGTTTTGATAGGTTAATGATGGACCGTGATATTGATGAGGAACGTGCACTAGAAGAT
Source organism: Cellulophaga sp. (assembly GCF_039943695.1). NCBI lineage: Bacteria > Pseudomonadati > Bacteroidota > Flavobacteriia > Flavobacteriales > Flavobacteriaceae > Cellulophaga > Cellulophaga sp. The sequence continues at coordinate 58,056 of NZ_JBDVAA010000044.1, forward strand.
TTTGAAATGTTTTTAGAAGATTCTAAAAAAATAGGATTAGATAATGAAATTATTTGGTCTATTGAATCTTATTTATATCTAAAAAAAGAGAAAAATGATAAGGCAATTGCTGCATTAAAAAAATTAAAAGGAAGTGACTTGCTTTCTTCTGACGAAAAAGCAAGATTGGGAGAGTCTATAGAATACGTAGCAAATAGAGAGCCTGGAAAAGTTTTAAACGGATTCTATGATAAATATTTTTTAAGTAAAATAGCAACTAAGTATATGTTCTCTTTACTGGCTAAGGTAGATTGGCAAAAAATAATGGAGGAGCAAAACGTACCATATACTAAGGAAATGTTTGCTACCGTAGATAATTTTAAAAGCTTTATAGAAAACTACAATAAATATACTAGCTCAGAAAACTTAGAAAAAGCAGGAGATGAACTAATGAAACAAGGAGAAGGACTTTGGAGTAAAACCAAAGGTTTGTTAGATTAGAATTACTTAAAACCTGTTTTGTAAATGTCCAAATTGACTTAAAAAGTTTAATTTGGACATTTGTCATTTCATGAAAGTATCAATATATCGCATAATTTACTAATTTTTTAATTGTTAAAATTTTTACATTCGTTGTTGACTAATAATTGAAGTTATTGGTGTTTAAAATATTGAAACAATGAAATTTACATTTATAAAGTACATTGCTTTAACTGCATTTTTGTTTACTTTTTACAAAGCATTTTTACCAGCATCATCAACTTCAACTACTTTTAACACTAAAAATACAACACACACTACAGAGTCTAATACTATAGATTTTGACCCCAATTTTCATATTTATTTATGTTTTGGACAGTCTAATATGGAAGGCTCTGCAACAATAGAAGAAGAGGATTTAAAAGAGGCCAGCCGTTTTAAAGTATTACAGTCTTTAGATTGTGATAATCTTAAAAGAAAAAAAGGGGAATGGTATACGGCTGTACCTCCTTTAACCCAATGCTACACAGGTTTGTCTCCTGCAGATTATTTTGGTAAAACAATGATTAAAAATTTACCAGACAGTATCTCTGTAGGTTTGGTTAGTGTTGCTATTGGTGGTTGTGATATTAGATTATTTGATAAAGATATGTATACCAATTTTGATGATACTTACAAAGAAGATTGGTTTACAGATAAAGTAAAAGCATATGGTAGTAACCCCTATAAACACTTAATAAAACTTGCCAAAGAAGCTCAAAAAAAAGGTGTAATAAAAGGTATTCTCTTACACCAAGGAGAAAGTAATACAGGTGATAAACAGTGGCCGTCTTACGTAGCAACCATCTACAACAATATGTTAGCAGACCTTAATTTAGATGTTACTAAAGTTCCTTTGCTTGCTGGTGAAATGGTACATGAAGAGCAAGGTGGTAAGTGTGCAAGTATGAACCCTATAGTAAATACTTTGCCACAAACAATACCAACATCTTACGTAATATCTTCTAAAGGGTGTGAGGTTCGTAAAGATAGTGTGCATTTTAATTCTAATGGAGTTAGAGAGCTAGGAAAACGATATGCGTTAAAAATGTTATCTTTAAAACGATAGTAATTCTATTAAAGAAGTAAGTTTGTTCTTGTATTTAATTTTAAATGTTTAAGCTAAAAAATAATTAGCATACATTTGAGTTTTTAGATTAAGAGATAAACAATTGGCTTCAGATATTCAAAAACACGGATTTAAGGAGGGTTTGCCGCACGAGTTTGAGTTGGTAAACCTAGCAGACTTGTATAATAATTTTTTTGATGAATTAATAGTGCCTCATAGGGCAGATTTTTATCAAATTATATGGTTTAAAAAGGGCAGTCCGCGTCATATGGTAGATTTTAATCCTATAGACATTAAGCCAAACTCTATCTTATTTGTAGATAAAAACAGTGTACAGTGTTTTGATGAGGATGTGGCGGTAGAGGGTGTAGTTTTACTGTTTACAGATAATTTTTTTTGTAAGACAGATGAGGACACTAAGTTTTTACGAAGTAATATGCTTTTTAACGACCTGTATTCTATCTCTACCATACAGGTTAATAAACTAACACCTATTTACACTGGTCTTTTTCAGTTTATTGAAGAAGAACTACAGACGGCTATAGATAATTACCAGTCTGATATACTTAGAAATTACCTTCAAAATATTTTACTTTTATCAGAAAGAGAAAGGCAAAATCAGCATAGTAAAAAAATAAATAAAGGTCCAGATATAGATTGTGTAATTAAGTTTAGAGACTTGTTAGATAAAAATTTTATCAATCAAAAATCTGTAAGTAAATATGCCGACCAATTAAACGTAACTCAAAAACGTTTAAATGCAGCTACTTTAAAAGTTATGGATATTACACCAAAGCAAATGATAGACGCTAGAGTAATATTAGAAGCTAAACGACTATTAGTACATACAGAAGATAGTGTAAAAGAAATAGGTTACGGAATTGGTTTTGAGGAGCCTACAAATTTTGTAAAATATTTTAAAAAGCATCAAGGCTTTACGCCAACCGAATTTAGAAAAAAAATACTACTGGCGTAAAATTACCATTTTTAGCCGTATTTGTATCATAATACATAACTCCTGATAGCGCAAATTTGCTTCATAATTTAACCCCAATAAATGAAACAAATTAGTAAAAATGAAATTGTTAATTGATGTATTAGGTTGGTCAGGTTCTGGCTTTTTAATCCTTGCTTACGGGATTACACTTATAGAAAATAATAAGTACGTTAACTATGCTAAGTACTTAAATCTTTTTGGAGCACTATTAATAGCCATAAACTGTTATTATTATAATGCCATACCATCATTTGTTTCTAATTTAATTTGGTGTGTAATGGCTTCATTAACCATATACAAAACTAAAAAAAGAGAACGCTATTTTGTTAAGCCAAAACTAAAAGTATAATCACTTTTTAATATAGGACAAAAATTACCATCTTTTGGATTTTTTGTATCACTTTAAAGCAATTTACTGGTTGCATCTTTGCATAAAAAATTAATTAATTATGAAAAAATCAATTTTATATGCAACTGTAGCTCTTGGGCTTACAGCAATATCTTGTAATGGTCAAGATGACGATGCAACAAAACAAATCTCTAACAAAGATAAAGTAGTTGCTCTGCTAAAATCTATAGAAACAGGAGATCAAAAACCGGCAACTTACATTAATCCCAGTAATTATAAACAACATAATTTAGATGTTGCAGATGGGTTAAATGGCTTTGTAGAAACCTTAAAGGCGTTACCTGCTAATTCTGCAAAAGTAAATACTGTGCGTGCTTTTGAAGATGGAAATTTTGTTTTTACGCACACAGATTATAATTTTTTTGGCCCTAAAATTGGGTTTGATATTTTTAGATTTGAAGACGGATTAATAGTTGAGCATTGGGATAATTTGCAAGTAACGGCAGCGCAACCAAACCCTAGTGGACGTACAATGATAGATGGTGCCACTGAAATTAAGGATTTAGATAAAACGGAAGAAAATAAGGAGCTTGTTGCTAAATTTGTTACAGATATACTTGTTAATGGAGATATGAGCAAATTAGCTCAGTATTTTGATGGTGACAATTATATACAGCATAACCCTAACATTGGAGATAAGTTATCTGGATTAGGTGCGGCTCTAGAGTCTATGGCCCAACAAGGTATTTTTATGAAGTATAGTAAAATACATATGGTTTTAGGGCAAGGTAATTTTGTGCTTACTGTGAGTGAAGGTAATTTAGGAGAAGAACATAATGCTTTTTATGATCTATTTAGAATTGAAGAAGGAAAAATAGCAGAACACTGGGATGTTATTCAGAATATACCTGCTAAAGCAGATTGGAAAAATGAAAATGGGAAATTTTAATTACCTATCTAAATAAATAAAAAAAAAGGCTGCCATTTGGTAGCCTTTTTTTATCTATTTAATCTTCAAAAATAAACTCACCCTTAGTCTCTGCAGCGTGTAAGCCCCATTCTACTATTAAGTTCAAAATAGGCGTAAGGGTTTGTCCAAATTCGGTAAGTCTGTATTCCACTTTTAAAGGAGGCTTTTTAGTAAAAACCTTTCTGCTTACAATACCATCAGCTTCTAGCTGCTTTAGTTGTAAGCTTAGTGTACGTTCTGTAATACCAGGAATTTCTTTACGTAATTCGTTATACCGTTTTTTATCTCCAATTAAATGTGTAAGTATAACGCTTTTCCATTTTCCGCCAATAAGTTCCATTGCAGCACTCGTAGGGCAAAAAGATATTTTATCGTTAATCTTAATCTTAGGTTTCTTTTTAAACAGTTCTTTTCTGTCCATTTTTAAAAATTTATTAAAGTGTAAAATTAAAGAGCTTTAGTTTAGTATGCAACTATATTTTTTATAGTAAATATTTTTTGTTATATTTAATTGATTATCAAATATTTGGCATTTTGTTTTTATACTATACTTCTTGACCGTTATTGTGCAGTTGTTATACTATACATACTTTTGTCACTATACAAATGATAGTATTGTAAATCAATAACATAAAAAGTTATATTATGAAAAGCACTATAGTAAAATTTACGGCAAAACCAGAACATAGAGATTCATTTGCTAAAACATTAAAGGAAGCGCAAGAGGCTACAAAAAAAGAAACTGGTAACATTGAGATAAGAGTCTATGTTTCTAAAGATGATGAAAACATTTTCTTTGTTTATGAACGATGGGCAGATAAAGCTGCAATTACATCTCACGACAATGAGCCACACACCAAAAAACTTATGGAGGTAGGTAATACTGCCTTAAAGACTGAACCTGATTTTTATTTCCTAGGTGATACACATCCATTGCCAGACCACTCAAAATCTGCAAACCCAGAAGATGATGTGTTTATAATCTTCTTCATTTTCAAATTAAAAACAGCATTTAGAAGTCAACTTTTAAATCAGTTTGAAGACCACATTACACATACCAGAAAAGAGGAAAAAGGAAACATTCTTTTTGACTTATACACAGTAGATGATCAAGAAGACACGTTGGCTGTTTATGAGCATTGGAGAAAAGAATCTGATGTTTGGGACATTCACTTTAATCAACCATATGCAGTTAAAACAGGTAAACTTATGGAAGAAGCTGTTGTTGGTGACTTAAAGCAGTATATGAATTTTGTGAAAGAAATTTAAGAGAAATTAATAATCAACTAAGAAGCACTATTATGAAAAAAATAATTCTATTATTTTCCCTAGCTTTTATAGCAAGTTGCGGAAATCAGACAAAAAAAGAAGTAGTTTCAACTTCTGAACATGGACACTCTCACGATAAAGATGGCAATCATTTAGCCCCACATACAGAAAACACCATTCACCAATACGCGCCAACTGTTGCCTTATTAAATAGTATTTACGAAGGCGATATAACTCCACAACAAATGGTGCAGCAAGGTACTATTGGTATTGGAACAGTAAATCATTTGGCAGGCGAATTGGTTGCTGTAGATGGTGTTGTTTACACTATTGATGCCGAAGGCGGAATAGCTGAAGCTCCAAATGACTTAGAATCTCCAAATATGACAATGATAAATTTTCAGCCGAAAAAAACAGTTATCGTTGAAAATATTACGTCTTATGAAGATTTAACTAAAGAACTTCAAAAATATTCAACTTCTAAAAATAGCTTTTATGCTTACCGTATTAAAGGAGAATTTAAGTATTTAAAAATGGCATCTGCTCATAAAGTAGAAAACGAAGATGTGTCATTATTTGAATATTTAGACACTCGTGTAATGTACACAAGAGAAAATATAAAAGGGACTTTAGTTGGTTTGTTTACACCAGATTATCTAGGAAATATAGTAATACCGGGAATGCATTTTCACTTTTTATCAGAAGATATAACGCTTGGCGGACATTTAGAAGATATTAAGTTTGATAAGCTAGAAGTTGAAATTCAGGAAGTAAACCAAGTAAATCTTCAGCTTCCGGAAACCGAAAAATTTAGAAATAAAGACTTAAAGCAAGGTGCAGCACCAAAAGCTACAGCTAAACAAAACGGAAAATAAACAAATTAAAAAAATATATAAAAATGAAAGCAGTATTATTAAAACAAGCAGGCGGACCAGAGAATCTTTATGTAGATAATATTGATAAGCCAAGTATAAAAGAAAACGAAGTATTGGTTGCCGTAAAAGCAATTTCGTTAAATCCGGCAGATGTTAAACCAAAATACAACGATGAAATGTTGGGTATGATGTATGGTGAAGAGCGACCAATAATTTTAGGTTGGGACATTGCTGGTACAGTTACAGAAGTTGGTACGGCAGTTACCAATTTTAAGGTAGGAGATAATGTCTTTGGTATGGTCAATTTTCCTGGTGTTGGTAATGCATATGCAGAATTTGTTGCAGCTCCAGAAACACATTTGGCTGTAATGCCTAGCAATGTCTCTTTTACAGAGGCTGCTGCAACAACGCTAGCAGCATTAACCGCATTACAAATTTTATCAGGAAAAATAAATAAAGGAAATAAAGTGTTAATTCAAGCTGGTTCTGGTGGTGTTGGTCATTTTGCTATTCAAATTGCAAAAGCTATGGGAGCATATGTAATTACAACTGCTTCAGCAAAAAACAAAGATTTTGTTATGTCTATAGGTGCAGATGAGGCTATTGATTATCATACTCAAAATTTTGAAGATATTTTAACTGATTTAGATTTTGTGTTAGACACGCAAGGCGGAAAAGTTTTAGAAAATTCAGTTGATGTTTTAAGAAAAGGAGGAACAGTTATTACTACTGTAGCTCCAGATTTATCAGATAAAAAGAAAGCTTTAGCTGAAAAAGAAAATAAAACGGTTTCTAATATTCTAGTGCATTCTAGTGACCAAGATATGAATACATTAAAAGGGATGCTTGAAAACAGAGAAATAAAACCTCATATATATAAAACATTTCCTTTTGAAAAGATGGCAGATGCACATACCGAAGTAGAAAAAGGAAGAACCGTGGGAAAAGTAGTTGTAACCCTATAAAACTAATTTTATGAAAAATTCACTCCAGTTTATATTAATTCTTTTTGTGGTCATTCTTTCTGGATTCAAAGACGGAACGACCTCAAAAGTAACGAGCCTTACTTCTGCAAATGAAGCTGCAGATGTTGTTACAAGCGATTTTTCAGTAGCGGTAAAATGGGAGCTAGACGGTTTTAAAATGCCAGAATCCGTATATGCATCGCCAAATCATAAGTGGTTGTATGTCTCCAACACTAATGGTGCAGAACCTGGTTTTATAAGTCGTGTTTCTAAAGACGGAGTAATTGATAACTTAAATTGGGTTACAGGGTTGACAGCTCCTACAGGCTCTGATATTTACAAGAACACGTTATACGTTGCCGATCAAAAGCAGGTACATCTTATAAATCTGGATAACGGAAACATCACAAAGAGTTATACCGCAAATGAAGCTGGTTCTTTAAACGATTTGACAATTAATCAGAAAACCGGACAAGTATTTATTTCTGATGTACCCGGTGGTAAAATTTATACTATTGAAAATGATAAGTTGGTAGTATGGTTACAGTCTGATAAAATTCCGTTTCCAAATGGTGTTCTAGTGGAGGGTAACACCTTGGTTGTGGCTAATTACGGGCTTAAAAATGGCGAAGGTTTATTAAGAAAAGAATGGAAGCCTAAAGACTTTGGGGCATTGTACAATATCGACATTACTTCTAAAAAGGTAGAACTAATTACTTCTTCCGATAAAAAAGGGGTATTTGATGGTGTTACTTCTATAAATGGAACGTTACTGGCAAGTAGTAATCCAACCGGACAATTATTCACCTTTACCGATTCCGAAAGCTATTTAATAGATACCTCTATTAAGGGTTTAGCAGATATAAACTCTGACGGTACAACTATATATGCGCCCTATTTTTATGATAACAAGCTGGTAGCTTTTACACCTGTTCCGTGGGATAGAATTACCACAAAGGAAGAGTATATATTAAAAGGCGCAGACAACTACTATGGTGATGCAGGAGGCGAATCTATTGCTACAAGTGATGGGATTATTATGGGGAATTTTGGTGGACAAGAGCTATCTGGAACTTGGGACTGGCAAGGTGAATATTTTTGCAGAACAAGTACCCTAGGAACAATGGATTTAGGCTCTGATTGTATTCAAATTGATGTTACCCCTACTAAAATGCGTTTAATTTTAAATAAAGGAACAGGAATGTCTGTGGTTTATGATAAGAAGAAAGACCCACAAATCACCATTTTATCATCCTTTAAGATTAAACCTGAGAAAATAGATTTCTTCAAAAAGAAAATGCTTGCAAATCAAGACGTGGTCAGAAAGGAGAAAGGAACGTTAGAAATGAAATTATATCAAGACCAGAATACCCCGGGCAATTTTATAGTATTTGGTATAAAAGAGAGTAAAAAAACATTGCAATCACATACCAAAGCTGTTGACAAAAGAGGCATAGCAGACCAAGTGGAATCTGCTTTGGTAGAAGCTCCTAAAACATTGTTTTTAACTAATAAAAAACCGTTGCCGACTTATAATTTTAGTAAAACTGATGTAAATAATAATGAAGTTATACTGTTTTCCATTTTCAATGTAAAAGAAGAGTATAAGGAAGAATTTATAGCACAATTAACCAAGCATACAGAGTTAACTAGAGCAGAAGAAGGCAATATTAGATTTGATTTTTATAGTACAAAGGATAATGAATTTGTGCTTCAAGAACATTGGAAAAACAAAGAAGCCGGTGCGTTTCACAGAAAACAAGAATACGCACAAGAAACCAATAGCATAATGAAAAAGGCTGTTATTGATGGTACGCAGCAAGTCTTTTTTGTAAATGAGATTGAGAACTAGAATTAAAAAATAGCATTAAAAATTTAAAACACGATATATGAAAACACAAGAAGAATTACCAAATTACACAAAGCATATTTTTGTTGCAGGAAATTGGAAAGACGGAAGTGGACCCGCTATAAAAAATATAAACCCTTGGAATCAAGAAGAAATTTTTACATTACCAAGTGCAACTACAGATGATGTTAATGAAGCTTTTGAGCAAGCAGCAATCGCCCAAAAAAAATGGGCTGCCGTATTGCCACCTGAAAAAAGTAGAATGATGCAAAAACTTGCCGAAGTGGTGAGAAACCGAAAAAAAGAATTTGCAGAATGGGCAAGAAAAGAGGTAGGTGCAACACTTGCCAAAGGTTATTTTGAAGCAGAGCTAGTGGCAAGTGTTTTTGAAAGTACAGTACATTTACCATTACTGGTAGAAGGCAAAATACTACCACGAGATATAGAAGGCAAAGAATCACTTGCAGTAAGACAACCATTGGGAGTGATAGGACTAATTTCACCTTGGAATTTTCCGGGACAGTTAACCGCCCGTACTTTGGGTCCTGCGTTAGCGGTTGGTAATGCAGTGGTTTTAAAACCCGCATCTACATCTATTGTAACAGGAGGTTTAATTTTTGCTTCCTTTCTTGAAGAAGCAGGTTTCCCCAAAGGTTTATTAAGTGTTTTACCAGGAGGAGGAAGCACAATTGGTACGGCAATTACCAAGCATCCTATTTCAAAGTTAATTTCGTTTACAGGGTCAACACCGGTAGGTAGAGAAGTAGGTAAAAATGCAATAGATGCTGATATAATTAAAAATGTTGAATTAGAATTAGGCGGTAATAGTCCGTTTGTAGTGCTTGAAGATGCAGATATAGACCAAGCTGTAGAAGCAGCTGCTTGGGGTAAATTTATGAACCAAGGTCAGATTTGTATGGCTATAAACAGAATTATTGTTGAAGATAAAGTCTATGATGAATTCACGGAAAAGTTTATAACTAAAGTGAAAGGCTTAAAACGTCTGGATATGAACGACCCGGATACTTTTATAGGTCCAATAATAGATCAAAATCAATTTGACACCGTAAAGGGCTTAATAGACGATGCAAAAGAGCAAGGTTACAAAATGGCATTAGGAGGTGAAGCTGAAGGATTGCATATGCCTCCACATATTTTTGTTGATGTAGATGAAAACTGCCCACTGTTTAAAAATGAAATCTTTGGACCTGCAGTTTCTATAGCAAGAGCAAAAGACACCGATGATGCTTTGCGCTTAGCAAATGCTACGGATTACGGCTTGTCCAGTTCTGTATTTACTCAAGACGAAGCAAAAGGTATGACCTTTGCCAAAGGAATTGAAGCTGGTATGACCCACATAAATGACCAGCCCGTTAATGATAGTGCCTATGCACCTTTTGGAGGAGTCAAAAACTCAGGTTTAGGAAGATTTAATGGGCAATGGGGTGTAAAATCATTTACGTCTGCACATTGGATTACCATTCAAAAAACACCAAGAAAATACCCTTTTAAGGCATCGGATTTTGAGTAATATTATTTAGTTTACTCATTAATTTCTGTATGTTAAGGTTAGCTTTTTTAGTTAATTTTAGCATACAGATTTTGTTTGTGGTAACTATCAATCCTAATAAAGCAAAGAGAAATCAGTGTGCAATTAACTTTTAATATCTTAGAACTGCTAACTTTTTGCTATTTTCGTACTTTAAATATATACTATGGGTTTATTATTATTTTACGCATTTATTTCAGTTTTCTTTTCTTTTTTATGCTCTATTCTTGAGGCTGTTTTGTTAAGTGTTACTACTACATTTATAAACGTTAAAAAGAAAGAAGGTAAAAGCTTTGCTACAGAATTAGAGGCATTAAAAAAAGATGTAGATAAGCCGTTAATTGCAATTTTAACACTAAACACTATTGCGCATACCGTTGGTGCAATTTTAGTAGGTGTACAGGCAAAAGTTGCTTATGCAGAAATGTATGGTAGTGCCACAACAAGTGTATTAGGAGTTACTTTTACAGAAGATTTAATGGTTGGTATTGTGTCTACTTTAATGACAGTTTTAATATTAGTAGCATCAGAAATTATACCTAAAACTATTGGTGCAACTTATTGGAAACAACTTGCAAATTTTACAACAAAGGCATTAAATATAATGGTCTTAATTTTAAAATATACAGGCTTACTTTGGTTGTTACAAGTGTTTACTAAACTGGTTGGTAGTAAAGAACACCACGGTAGTGTATTAAGTAGAGAGGACTTTACAACAATGGCAGATATTGCACATGAAGAGGGTGTTTTTCAGGAATCTGAATCTAAAATTATTCGTAATTTATTAGAGTTTGATGAAATTTTAGCCAAACACATCATGACGCCACGTACAGTTTTAAAATCTGCTGCAGAAACAGCAACAATAGGGGAGTTTTATAACGCTAACCCTAAAATGCGATTTTCTAGAATTCCAATATACAGTGGCTCCTTAGATAATATAACGGGTTTTGTACTAAAAGATAATATATTAGAAGAAGTTATTAATAAAAATGGGAGTTCTCCGTTATCCAGCATAAAAAGAGAAATTTTAGCAACAGAGCGTAATACTCCAATTCCGCAACTATTTGAAACTTTTATAAAGAAAAGAGAACATGTTGCTTTGGTTGTAGATGAGTATGGTTCTGTTAGTGGTTTGGTTACTATGGAAGATGTTATAGAAACCTTGCTAGGAATGGAGATTATGGATGAAAGTGACCATATAGCCGACCTACAATCTTTAGCCAGAAAAAACTGGGAAAATAGAGCTAAAAAAATGGGGTTAATTGTTGAAGAAGAAGGTAAAATTGATACTTCTGAAACAAAACCAGATGCTGCAGAAGATATAAAATGATAGAAGCAGCTTACATAAAGACTCCGTTAGGTATTGCTAAATTAGAAGGCGATGAAGACGGACTTTCTGTAATTTCTGTTTTAGATGATGGTGAAATAACGGAAGTAATTCCAGAAGTGCTTGAAGATGCAGTTTACCAACTACAAGAATATTTTAGAGGAGAACGTACAAAGTTTAGTTTAACTCTAAATCCAACAGGTACAGAGTTTCAAAAAAAGGTATGGGATGCACTATTACAAATACCATATGGTAAAACGTATTCTTATTTAGAATTATCTAAAGTTCTGGGAGATCCTAAAGCCATACGAGCTGTTGCGGCTGCAAATGGTAAAAATCCATTGTGGATTATGGTTCCCTGCCACAGAGTTATAGGTAGTGATGGCTCTTTAACTGGTTACGCAGGTGGCTTGCACCGTAAAAAGTGGTTGCTAGAACATGAGAGCCCAGTTACGCAAACATCTTTATTTTAAAAACATAAAAAAATCCGATTTAGTACTAAATCGGATTTTACTTTTTATTGAGGTGAAAATAGTTTAGTTTTTACACGTAATTTCACTAGATTTCATATCGTCAGCAATAGCGTCAGATTGTTTAATTGTATCTTTAAAAAGAACAAATTTATCTATAGCGTGCCCAGAAGACCTTGCAGATATTTCCATAGTATAAACCCCGGCTTTATCAAAAGTTACAAAAACAGGGTGACTATCGTTGTCTGATGTGCTTGCTTGCCATTTAAAATCTAAATCGTTACCACTTCTGTATATTTTAAACCAACCGTCTTTAGATGACCCGTTAGGATTTGGTGTTTTTCCTGTGTCTTTTGGGTATACTGTACTACCTTCTTTTTCTCCAAAAAAATCATCAGCATCTGCAAAACGCAACCATGAGTCGTTATGCTCAGATCCACTGTTTCCTTTTTTAACAGCAGACTTCCACATAAAGCGATAAGTTCCTGGGCTATTTATTTTAATGCTATACGTAGCTAAGCCTTCTCCCGGCTTATTTAAATATTGGGCTCCATCCCAAACCATATAGCCTTTTCCTGTAGCATTGTTGTCATCTTTTTTTAATTTCCATAAGTCATTAAAAACAGCATTTTCAAACTCAACGCTAACTAGCCCATCTTTTTCAACAAAGACAAAGTTTTCTACTTTATCACAGCTTGCAGTTTGTTCTTCAGATTTTTCAGGATCATCTACATTGTTGTCATTTTCACTGTCATCACTACTAGAGCAAGAAAATAAAGTAACGGCAATTAATGCTAATGGTAATAATTTTAATTTCATAGTATGTAAATTGTTTTTATAACAAACTGTATTTGTAAGATTTTATTGGTTGTATATGTTGTATTTCGATAAACGGTAATTTATACTTATATTCATTTTTCTTATAGTACACTAAACCAATATTATGCTACATAAAATTAATTTAGAACATATTCTTTTTTTAGATATTGAAACAGTCCCTGAGTATGAGTTATATAGCCATATGACCAATGAAAAGAAAGAATTATGGGCAGGTAAAACAGCTTATAAAAGAAAAGAAGATTTTACGCCAGAAGAATTTTATGATAGAGCAGGTATTTGGGCAGAATTTGGTAAAATTGTTTGTATTTCTGTAGGGTATTTTAACACAAAAGGAGATGTGCGTAATTTTAGAGTCACTACTTTTTTTGGAGAAGAAGATATATTATTAAAAGAGTTTAAAAACCTTTTAACTACACACTTTGCATCACCTAAATATGTATTATGTGCACACAATGGTAAGGAGTTTGATTTTCCTTATATAGCTCGTCGTATGGTAATTAACCGTATAGATTTACCTCCAAAACTTAATTTGTTTGGCAAAAAGCCTTGGGAAGTTCCGCATATAGACACTATGGAGCTCTGGAAATTTGGCGACTTTAAACACTACACCTCGTTAAAATTAATGGCTAATGTACTTGGTATACCTTCCCCTAAAGAAGATATAGACGGTAGTATGGTTAGAGATGTTTTTTATATTGATAACGATATAGACCGTATTGTAAAGTATTGCGAATTAGATGTTATTGCAATAGCCCAAGTTTTTCTTAGGTTACGCAATGAAGAGTTGTTAGATGCCGATGAAATTAAGAGGGTGTAATTTTGGTGCTACTCGTTATATTTAAATTGTAAAAACACAGGAAAATGGTCACTGTAACCACCAACATATTTACGACCAACATAGGTTCTAAACGGTGTGCCTTTAAACTTGCCATCAAACTCGGTTAAAAAATGTTCATCAAAAATATTTGCCTCTACAAAACTGTGTGTACCTTTCTCATAATTTAAAAAGCTATGAGATATAATTATTTGATCAAACAAACTCCATTTTCTTTTGTAACTAGCACTACCTTTTTCAAAGGTTAATAAGTGGTCACTAGGGTTATAAAATTTATTAGTATCCATTAGTACTTTTATACTATCAGATTTAGGGCTGTCATTAAAATCACCCATAATAATATAGTTAGGGTTAGGGTGTTTTTCTTCAAGCTTTTCAATAAAATTTACAAGTACTTTGGCGGCTTCAATTCTTTTGTAATCTGTAGATATTTTTCCTTCTCTTTTAGATGGCCAATGGTTTACAAAAACGTGTACTTCTTCGCCATTTAACTTACCGTGTACATAAAGTATATCTCTGGTATAATCTTTTTCGCCATTAGTATTAATAATATGTACGTGTATAGGCTCAGAGTGTATAACTGTAAAATGGTCTTTGTGGTAAATTAAACCAGTATCTATACCGCGCTCATCAGGAGAATCATAATGTACATAAGCATAATTTATATTCTCTGTATTAGCAGTATTAAGAAGGTCTATTACTACGGTCTCATTCTCTACTTCTGCTATACCAACAAGTGCTGGCGGATTGTCAGAATTATGAGTTCCTATCTGCGACATAGTGCTAGATAGTTTAAAAAGCTTTTTCTTGTACCTATTATTTGTCCACCTTTTTACGCCTTTAGGAGTATAATCATCATCTAAAGTTGTGGGGTCATCAATAGTGTCAAATAGGTTTTCTAAATTATAAAAGGCAATTGTAACCAAATTAATCTTATTTTATTATTTTAAGGTAGTAAAAAAAGTGCTCACTTTTTAATATTAGATGCTAAAATACAAAAATAGCTTAGCAAGTATTGATTAGATTTGCATTATAAATTAAACATATGCTAGAGAAGATAGTCGTAGAATATGAAAAAGCTGTTCTTATAGGAGTTATAAGCAGCACACAAACAGAGGAAAAGGTAACAGAATACTTAGATGAGTTAGAGTTTTTAACCTATACTGCTGGTGGCGAAGTTTACAAACGATTTGTACAAAAAATAGACAAACCAAATCCTAAGACATATATAGGAAGCGGTAAAATGGATGAAGTTGCACTTTATGTTGAGGAAAATGAAATAGGTTCAGTTATTTTTGATGATGAACTTACTCCAGGACAGCAACGTAACATAGAACGCCATTTAAAGTGTAAAATAGTAGATAGGACAACACTTATTCTAGATATTTTTGCGCAGCGTGCACAGACAAGTTACTCACGTACGCAGGTAGAGTTAGCACAGTATCAATATCTATTACCAAGATTAACTGGTTTATGGACCCACTTAGAGCGCCAAAAAGGTGGTATTGGTATGCGTGGACCTGGTGAAACAGAAATAGAAACAGATAGGCGTATTGTACGTGACCGTATTACATTACTTAAAAAGAAGTTATCTAAAATAGATAGGCAAATGGAAACCCAGCGTGGTAACCGTGGTGCTCTAGTTAGGGTTGCTTTAGTAGGATATACCAATGTTGGTAAGTCTACATTAATGAATGTGGTTAGTAAAAGCGAAGTTTTTGCAGAAGATAAATTATTTGCAACATTAGATACTACTGTACGTAAAGTTGTTTTAGGTAATTTGCCATTTTTATTAAGTGATACTGTAGGTTTTATTAGAAAACTGCCAACACAACTGGTAGAGAGTTTTAAAAGTACTTTAGATGAGGTAAGAGAAGCAGACTTATTATTACATATAGTAGATATATCACATCCTAATTTTGAAGATCACATAGCATCTGTTCAGAAGATTTTAGAAGAAATTAAGGCAGACGATAAAAAAACTATAATTGTTTTTAATAAAATAGACCAGTTTACACACGAGACTATAGATGAAGATGATTTGGTAACTGAAAAAACCGAAATACACTTTACTTTAGATGAGTGGAAAAAAACGTGGATGCAGAAAGTAGGAGATAGAGCTTTGTTTATTTCAGCATTAAATAATGAGAACTTAGATACGTTTAGAAAAAGAGTTTATGATGAGGTTAGAGACATACACGTAACGCGTTTTCCTTATAATAACTTTTTATACCCAGAGCATTTAGACGAGTACTAAATGTTAGCGGTAATAAATTACTATTTATCTAGAAAAGCGCACTTTATCGAAGAAAATGAACCGCTTATTTTTTATACAACAGAATAAGGCAGGTTCACAACATAAATTGCCAGACTTTTAAGGTTCGCCATATATTTACACTGTAATTAAGAAACAAGGGTTGTAAAAATCTAAATGAATTAATTACACAAACGATATAAAACGCCTTTTTTCCCAAATCTGGCCTTTTTCATAAAAATGATATAAAAAGATCCCAAATCTTATTATCAAATTTAACCTATAAGCCCTCTTTAGAGGGCTTTTTTTGTATTATAACCCTCCTTGTTTATTTTTTTACTGTTTACTTGAATTATTTTTATAGTTTTGAGTCACTAAAATTATGAGAATGAAACAGATAATTATTGCAGTTGTGTTACTTTGTACAGTAAGTATGACTGCGCAAAAAAAAAGCGACTTGTTAACGCATTATGAAGCGTATTATAAGCAAATGAAAGCACAAGGAGATACTCAAGGAATAATTAATGCTATAACACATTTAAACGTTTTAGCACCAAGTGAGTCTCGTAAAGATACGTTAGCATTTATGTATGCAAACAGCAACCAAAATATGCAGGCATTGCGTGTTATTGGTGTAGAAACAAAAGATAGTGACTCTAACCTTGCTGTACAAGTAAGAGCCTTAGCATTAAAAGCTCTTGGAGACGTAAAAAGAGCTATTGCACAATTTGAGATTTTAAACAAAAGAACTCCTAACGCTTTTTTAGCGTATGAGTTAGCAGATTTAAAAATACAAACAGGAGATAAAGCTGGTGCAATTACAAATATTGAGTATGGTTTGGCTAATGCTAAGGATGGTATGAAGTATGCTTTTTACGAGAGACAACAACCTTATGAAGTACCTCTTAAAGCAGCTTTTTTACACTTAAAAGCATTAATAGAATTTAATAACAACCAGACTAACCCAGAAGCGGCTTTAGCGTTAATTAATGAAGCATTGGCAATTGCTCCTAATTTTAATTTAGCTGGTTTAAGCAAACAAGCTATAGAGGCAAGAAAAGCAGAAGAAACGGCTCCAAAAAAATAAGAGTTAGTTTGTTATAAATAAAAAAAGGAGCGCTTTAGCGCTCCTTTTTTAGTTTTGTTTTAATTCTTTTTTTAGCTGTATGTCTTTTTCTTTTTTAAGAGCAACAACTTTGTCTACATCCTCATTTGGTATGGCAATAGATAAAACATAATGTGCTATTTTCCATTCGCCTTTTACTTTTTTTAAAATACCAGAACCACGGCATATTTCCATTTGGGTATCTAGTAACTCATCAAACCAAGCAATTTTTTTAGATTTATCTACATAAACATTTCGTTCTAAAGCAGTAAAACTCCAAGCCTTTCCCTTATCAAAATAAGGTTTAGAAAAAGCTTTAAAATCTTTGTTCTGCCAATTTTCTGCAGCATCTGTGCCAATAAAAACACCATCTTTTGTCATTAAGCCAAAGTAAGCGTCAAAATCTGCATCGGCAGCAGCCTTATGCCAAGCATCTACAACCGTATTAATTTCAGTTTTTTGCGCTGTAACTTGTAAAGTTGCAACTAGCATAATAAGTAATAATAGCTTGTTATTCATTTTCTAAAATTAAATTAGTGTCTAAAGTATTGTTAGCAATTATGTTAAACTGGTTTCTAAAATTGTTATAAGCAGTAATTAACTCAGTCGCAGGTTCTAAAACATCTAAACTATACTCTATAGCACCTTTAGTTTTTAAAGTATATGTTTTTATAACAGTTTGCCTGCTCTTTATATGTGGTTTGTTAAACTCTTCAGGGTAAGTAGATTTTTCTAGCTTTTTTTGAGTGTCAATAATTTGGTCTAGCGTTAAACGTAAGTCTTCATCGTTTTCAGCCTTATACATACCATCTATAGCAGTATTAAAGTCTTTGTATTCTTGCCAGTTTTCTAAAACAGTAACTACTTTTGGATCTAGTTTTATCTTCTTTGGTAGCTTTTTAGCATTAAAAGTAATTTTGTCTGCAACTTGCTCTTCTTTTACGGTTTCTTTCTTGTTGTTAGAGCAAGAAATCACGCTAAAAATCAAAATAAAAAAAAGGAAAAATCTCTTCATAGGGCGAAAGTATAAAAAAAGAATAAGATAAGAAGTTTGTTCACTTTCAATTCATTTATAAATTTAGTTAAATAAGTAGTAAATATGTAATTACGACTAAAGTTAATTTAATAAATATATCTTTGTGGCTTAACTTTAGAACACCAATTATTGTGCAAAAATCTATCTTAATTATAGGTGCCTGTGGGCAAATAGGTACAGAGCTAACTTTAGCTCTAAGAGAAAAACACGGTAACGATAATGTAGTTGCTAGTGATATTAGAGAGGGCGGTGAAGATCTTATGGCTAGTGGTCCCTTTGAGCTTTTAGATGCTACAGATTATAAGGCTATAGAAAATGTTGTAATGCATTATGAGATAGATGAGGTTTATTTAATGGCAGCTATGTTAAGTGCAACTGCAGAAAAATTTCCTATGCGTGCTTGGGACTTAAATATGGGGTCCCTTTTTAATGTTTTAAACTTAGCAAAAGATAAAAAAATTAGTAAAATATTTTGGCCATCAAGTATTGCTGTTTTTGGACCTAATACTCCTAAAGAAAACACGCCACAAAATACAATTATGGAGCCAAGTACTGTTTATGGTATTAGTAAACAATCTGGTGAACGTTGGTGTAGTTATTACCATAATAAATATGGAGTAGATGTACGTAGTTTACGTTACCCAGGTTTAATTAGTTGGAAAACACAGCCAGGTGGTGGTACAACAGATTATGCTGTAGAAATTTACCATAAAGCATTAGAGAATAAGGCATACACTTGTTTTTTATCTGAAAACACAAAACTACCAATGATGTTTATGAATGATGCTATTAGAGCTACAGTGTCTATTATGGAAACTGAGGCTGAAAACATAAAAGAGCGCTCATCATACAACTTAGCTGCAATGAGTTTTACTCCAACAGAAATTGCTGCAAGCATACAAAAACAAATACCAGAGTTTAAAATTGATTATAATGTAGATTTTAGACAAGAAATAGCAGATTCATGGCCGCAAAGTATAGATGCTTCTACAGCAGAAAAAGATTGGGGTTGGAAAGCAGAATTTGATCTAGAAAAAACTACAGAAACAATGCTGAAGAATTTAGCAAACTAAATTAATTCTCATTATTATGTAATGAAATGTCTGGGATGGCTGTGGGGTCATCATCTTTAAAATCCTCATAGTCGTCCTCGTCATAATTCTCCATAGTGTACTCTAACTTTGCACTAATTTTTACAAGGTATTTAGTGTCTTGTGTAAGTACTTCTACTGCCTCAATAGTTTCATTTTTAGCATTTTTAAACACTATAATGTCACTATCGCCATACCCAGCAGGATAGCGATCTACTAGTAGTTTTAAAACTTCTGGAGTAAGTTTTTTAAAATCTACAATTACTCGTTTAAGGTTATCCATAGCAGCTATTTTTTAGAGAATTGTAATACACGCAATATGCGAGTTATTAAAATTAGTTTATTCTCTTAAAAACGCAAACCCCCTAAAGTTAATTGCTTGTAAAATATAAAAAGTAATATTTTACTTATTGGTAATATCAGATTTACCACCTGTTTTCTTCAAAAGCTTTATATGGTGTATTTCTATGCCTTTGTCTATGGGTTTTAGCATATCGTACATATTTAAGGCAACAATACTTGCTCCGTGCATAGCTTCTACCTCTACACCGGTTTTGTAGTTTGTTTTTACGGTAATTAAAACTGTTATTTCTAAGTCGTTAATTTGGTACGTAATATCTGTAAATTCAATTGGTAAAGGGTGGCAGTCTGGTAATAAATCTGGTGTTTTTTTTACACCAAGTAAACCAGCAGCTTTACTCATGGCAAAAACATCTCCTTTAGGAACAGTTTTATTGTTTATGGCATCTATAGTGGCTTGTGTACTTACCTTTACAACGGCTTGTGCAATTGCAGTTCTTAACGTAATTGCTTTTTGTGTAATATCTACCATTGTTATTTATTTACTTTCCATTGATATGAGCTGTCTTCAAAAACCTCTTTTCCAAAAACAGGTACTTGTGCCTTTATTTCTTCTACAACATAATTAAGCGCATCAAAAACTACTTGTCTGTGTGGTGCAGAAACAAAAACAAATAAACATATTTCACCTATGTTTACAATACCTTTACTATGGTAAATGTGCATGCAAGTAATATCAAACTTAGAAAATGTAGTTTCTTTTATCTCGTGAAACTTAAGGTTTGCCATTTCTTCATAAGCGGTATACTCTATAGCTTTTACAATTTTGTCATCTATTTTATCTGCTCTAACCTGACCTAAAAATATATTGTGAGCGCCAATTTGTGTTTTACTTTGGTGTTTGGCAATAGCTTCACCAATAAAAGCACTAGAGATAGCGCCTTCTTTAAACACATTTTTTATTTTATCATTCTTCATAAATCTAACCTAAAAAGTATTTGTTGCTTAAAAAGTAAAAATACTATTTTTAAAGATAATATAGATTTATTAGATCTTGGGTGTTATTAAACATCATTGAAAATATTTTAGTGAAACCTAATGATTTGCCTGCAAAAATGTATTTAACATAGTAAATGAAGCTTTATTTTATCTTTTTGTTATTTTTGTATGGATACTAATTAACAATTTAAAAAACTCAACAATGAAAATTACTAACAAATCACTACTGGTAGTTGGTTTGGCTGGTGCTCTTGCTATTACCTCATGTAAAGATGGTAAAGAAGCTAAAAAAGAGGACGTTGTAGCCCAAGCCGAAGTAGAAAAAATTCCTGGTATTGTACTAGAGAATATGGACACTTTAGTAAATCCTAAAGCAGATTTTTACAACTACGTTAACGGTAGTTGGATGAAGAATACAGATATTCCTGATGACAGATCTAGTTGGGGTGGTTTCTCTGTGTTACGCCAGTCTACAGATGCAGATGTTTTAGAAATTATTGCAGAAGCTAAAGAAAGTGGCAAATATGGTGCAGACACAGACCAAGCAAAAGCACTTGCTATTTTTGAAACTAAGTTAGATACAACTGCAAGAAACAAAGCAGGTTTAACACCTATAGAGCCAGCTTTAAAAGCAATAGCAGAGGTTAAAAGTTTATCAGACTTACAAACAGTTTTAGCTAAAAATCCAGCGGTTTCTTCTCCGTTTATTGGTTTTAGTGTACGTGCAGACTTAAATAACTCTGCAATGAATGCTGTTTATATGGGTGGTGCTGGTCTTGGTTTACCAGACCGTGATTATTACTTAGAGCAAGATAGTAAGTCTAAAGAAATTAGAGAACAGTATAAAAAATACATCTCTAAAATGTTACAAATGTTAGGAGATTCTAAAGAAGTTGCTAATAAGGCAGCTATAACTATTTTAGATCTAGAAACTAAATTAGCAGAACCACGTTTAGACAAAGTACAAAGTCGTGATGCAAGAAATTTTAATAATCCTAAAACAGTTGCAGAAGCAGATGCTATGCTTTCTTCTTTAGATGTTAAAAAAATGATTGCTGATTTAGGAATGACTAAAAAGTTTGATACTATTTTGGTAACACAACTAAAATATACAGCAGCTTTAGATAAGTTATTAAAAAATACACCTATTGAAGATTTAAAAACTCTTGTAAAATGGGATACTTTTAACGGAGCAACTGGTAGGTTAACTACAGCTACAGAAACAGCTAGTTGGGAGTTTTACAGCAAATATTTAAGAGGTGCTAAAAAACAACGTCCTGCAGATGAGCGTGCTCTAGCAACAGTAAACGGTACAGTTGGTGAGGCTTTGGGTAAATTGTATGTAGATGCTAAGTTTCCGCCAGAAGCTAAAGTAAAAGCAGAAAAAATGATTGCTAATGTAATTACAGCTTACAAAAACCGAATTAAGAAATTAGATTGGATGAGTGAGGATACAAAAGTTAAAGCAATTGAAAAGTTAGACAAATTTACTGTTAAAATAGCTTATCCAGATTCTTGGGAAGATTACTCTAATATGGAAGTAGCAGCAGACAAGTCTTATTTTGATAATATGACGGCTGTTGGTAAATGGGGTAGAGCAAAAAACTTTGCAGAAATTGGAGAGCCAGTAGATAAGAGCGAGTGGGGAATGTCTCCGCAAACGGTTAACGCATATTTTAACCCAATGAACAACGAGATTGTTTTTCCTGCTGCAATTTTACAACCTCCTTTTTATAACTATACTGCAGATGATGCTGTAAACTATGGTGGTATTGGAGCTGTAATTGGACACGAAATTTCTCATGCTTTTGATGATAGTGGTGCTCGTTTTGATGCTGAAGGTAACCTTAAAAACTGGTGGACAGATGAAGATTTGGCTGCTTTTACAGAAAGAGGCGATGCTTTAGCAGCACAGTACAGTAATTTAGAAGTTTTAGATAGCGTTTACGTAAACGGTAAATTTACTTTAGGTGAAAACATTGGTGATTTAGGTGGCGTTTTAGGTGCTTATGACGGTTTACAATTGTTATTTGAAGAAAATGGAAGACCAGAAGATATTGATGGTTTTACAGCAGAACAACGTTTCTTTATGTCTTGGGCTACAGTTTGGAGAACTAAGTCTAGAGATGAAGCTCTACGTAACCAAGTAAAAACAGATCCACACTCTCCAGGAATGATTAGAGCGGTACAACCTTTATTAAATATTGATGCTTTTTACGATGCTTTTGATATTAAAGAAGGAGATCCTATGTATGTTGCACCAGAAAAAAGAGTGCGTATTTGGTAGTTTTAAACTAGCAATAACATAATTTTATAAGTAAAGGCTACTCCTAAAAGAGTAGCCTTTACTCGTTTTTAGAAGTTTAAAACTGCTATTTTAGTTTGTTAACTATAAAAATAGTTGTGTAACTAAAAAAATAGGATTAAGTTTGGTTTCTGATAAAAACGAGTTGTAATAGATACAAAATGAAAAAGTTAACAAACAAAGAGGAAGAAGTACTTAAGATTTTGTGGAAGCTAGAAAAAGCTTTTGTTAAAGATGTCTTGGCAGAATTTAAAGAAGATAAGCCACATTACAATACGTTATCTACTATGATTAGAAATTTAGAGGAAAAAGGATATGTTAGTCATACTGCATATGGCAATACTCATCAATATTACCCAATAGTAGAAAAAGAAGTGTACAGAAAAGGATTTATGAGCAGGGCAATTACAGACTTTTACAGCAACTCATACAAGAGTTTGGTGTCTAACTTTGTTAATGAAGATAAAATTAGTGTAGATGAGCTAAAAGAGATTATTAACCATATAGAAAACAATAAGTAATGGAGTATTTAATTTTTATTGCTAAAAGCAGCTTGGTTATAGCATTGTTTTTTATTTGTTTTCAGATGTTTTTACGTAACGAAACATTTTTTAAAGCGAATAGGTTGTTTTTGCTAGCAGGAATATTTGTAGCAATGGTATTTCCTTTTTTAATTATAACCAAAGTGGTTTTTATTAATGCTCCTATTGTAGATTTTAATAAATTAAGTAATACTGTTGTCAATAATTCATCAATAGAAAATATAAATTGGTGGTTGGTAGTTTTGACTGTTTACGTTGTGGGTTGTGTATTTTTCTTAGGTAGATTTTTAGTGCAATTGGCGTCTTTATTTAGTTTAATTAATAAAGGGGCAAGCACAAGAGTAGGTAGGTATAAAATGGTTGAGGTTACTGCGGATACCAGTGCGTTTTCATTTTTTAATTTCATTGTGTATAATCCTAATTTACATACGGCAAATGAGCTTAAAACAATTATTAAGCATGAAGAGTTACACGCCAGGCAAAAACACTCTCTAGATATGTTACTTACACATTTGTTATGTGTATTGCAATGGGCAAACCCGTTTGCGTGGTGGTACAAAAAAATGGTTTCTGTAAACTTAGAGTACCTTGTTGATGATGCAATAGTATCGCATCAAAATAAAAAAGAATATCAGTATTTGTTA